>JAFUMV010000084.1 GCA_017482485.1 Lachnospiraceae bacterium | reverse complement strand
TGTTGGTTACAATATCGGTGCAAAACGTAAGGATCGAGCCAAGACTCTTTTTACATATCTGCTTATTGCAGAAGCATTGGTCGGTGCGATTGCTTTACTGATTGTTGAAGTTTTCCCGAATCAGCTGATTGGGATTTTTGGCGCTGCAAATGAAAGTACGTATTATACTGATTTCGCCGTAAAGAGTTTCCGAATCTATAAAGAACTCAGTACCCCGGAAGGTACTGCAAGGGACACGATGGCCTGCTGATAACAGTCATGTCCTTTTCTATCATTCATGTTTTTTGTTGCCAAAAGTAATCAGGGCGGGTAAGCCCTAAAATGGCTTCCCGCCCATTTCAATTCTGATGCGACCTTTCTGATTGGAACTGCTGCGCTTATTCCATTGGCTTATCGGCCTTTATCTTATTTATGAATAGAATCTTGGCATTCCTGATTTTGTCAAGCAGACCAGCGCAATACATAATATTTAATACCAACGCACTGGCAGTAACTCCAAGTGCAAAATCTGAAAGATTTTGATACGGTCTTGCGGAATCAGCAAGTCCCGTAAATCTCAACACCAAAAATACCATAAACAATATTAATGTACCAGCGGACATATCACACATTCTTTTCGCCAGATTTTTTTTCTCAGCATCAGCATAATCAGCAACTTTTTTTAGAGTATCTTTTGTTTCCTTATCCATTTTCTCACTTTTCCTTTCTCCGTCAATCAGCTCACGAATATCTAAATCGTATAAGTCTGCAATTTCAATGAGCACATCAAGATCCGGCAGGTTTCTCCCGGTTTCCCATCGTGAAACTGTCCTTCCGGAAACATTTAATCTTTCTGCTAACTGTTCCTGTGTCATACCCTTTTCTTTACGAAGTTCTTTCAGGAAGCCTCCCGTTTTTATCATATCCATCACGCTTCCTCCTTTCACCGACAGAATATATTATAAATGTAAAAATTAACATGACACAAAGTGAGAAAATGCCGTATTTTCTACATTAGACATACCCTGTCTATCTCTTACACTGTTCCCTTATTTCCTTATCTTTGCTTTCGAGCGCCTGTTTAATTACCCTTTAAATAACGGCAGGTTCTCTTTATCTGTTATCGCTTTACTGTAAAATCCCAGAAAAACTTTTTTCTCCCAGCCTTTATCGATCCAGAATTTCTTTCCCTGTTCATTGGTTTCCATCACATTCAGGCAAACTCTGGTAATTCCCTCTTTCCGCAGCGCCTCCACTGCAGCAGACACCAGATCGGAAGCAATTCCCCGCCTCCGATATTCAGGCAAAACCACTGTATGATAAATGTAACCCCGCCTGCCGTCATGCCCGCTCAGAATTGCACCCACCAGTTTATTATCTTCATATGCCACAAAATTTGTGTCAGGATTTCTTCTCAGGAAAAAAGAAATCCCCTCCTTAGAATCATCCAAACTGCGCAGACCCATATTGGGTGTATTTTTCCACATTGCAAACAGTTCTTCGTAATTTTCTATCCTCATTTTCTTTATCATATCGACACCTCCGCACACTTATCAATGAATGCAAGTATTATATTCTCTGCATTTTTCATCTCGTATCATTCCTCTCCAACTTATATCTCGCAACGTTCTTTCCAGTTATCTCCTATTGCTTAATTGTTACAAAATTGTTACAATCTCTTTGTGCTTAGCTAACACAAATAAACAAATAAGGAGGACGAAACTATGTGTTTTATTATTAATAGCTGTTCCGAGTTATTTAGCAGTTTCTGCAATATCTTTAACTTCGGTTGTTAATTTATCTGCCCCGGCTTTATGCCGGGGTTTTTATTCCTTCCTAAAATAATGTCAGCTGCTCATACTTTTCCGGGAACTCATGCAGATATGCAAAACACGCGTCCACCGTATCCAAAATCCCGTGTTCCCGGCAGGTTTTATGGAAAATCCCCATCAGCTCCCGATGATTATCACTTTGTATCTCATAGGCATAGCCGTATTTTCTGTGATATTTTTCCCTCAATCCCGGAAAATGCCTGTCCAGCGCCGCATAGAAATATTCCCGGTCTCCTTCCCGCAGAGTCACACCCATGCCAAAGCATATGATTCCGCGCACCTTCGCCCGAACGCAGTAATCCAGAATTCCTTCGATATTTTCACGGGTATCATTGATAAACGGCAGGATGGGCGACAGCCAGACCACCGTTGGAATTCCGTTTTCCTGAAAAATACGAAGCGCCTCAAATCGTTCTTTCGTAGTACTCACGTTGGGCTCCAGAATTTTACACAGTTCTTCATCGTAGGTGGTCAACGTCATCTGCACCACACATTTTGCCTTTTCGTTGATGCTTTTTAACAGGTCCAGATCCCGCAGAATCCGGGTGGATTTCGTCTGAATCGCGACACCGAATCCGTAACGGTCTATAATTTCCAGGCAGCTGCGCGTCAGCCCCAGCTTTTCCTCACAGTGCATGTAGGGGTCACACATCGCACCGGTACCGATCATGCATTTTTTACGTTTGGTGCGAAGCGCCTTCTCCAGCATTTGAGGAGCGTTCTGTTTTACCTCAATATCCTCAAATTCATGTGTAAAACCATAGCATTTACTTCTGGCATCGCAGTAAATGCATCCGTGCGTACACCCTCTGTACAAATTCATGCCGTTGCGCGCCGACAGAATTCCTTTTGCCTCTACAAAGTGCATATCGATTTCTCCGTTCCTCCGCAAACCAGGTCTTGATCACAGGCAAAGCATTACAAAACCGGATATATATCATAACACTCTTTAGCCGTATGTTCCTTATAAAACTTCTGTTTTCACAATTTTCAGGCTGTCCTTTTCCGGGATAAGACTGCCCAGATATTCTACATATTCATTCATCATTTTCTTTTCCTTTTTTCTTCATCTTATCACATCTGCCCAGGCACAACAATAAAATCCACTGAACAATTGCTCTTTCCGGCATCGAAAGAAGTAATTCCTTTCTGCCAGCGCTCCATTTTACATTTTCTTTACTTAGTTACTTAAACCTTTACAAAATCATAACCGAACCATGATTTTTTCTTACACAAAAACGCGGTATGATTCATACTGCACAGGCGAGATATAAAAAACGCCATGGTGCAAAACAACTGCTGTTCCATGAAGGAACAGAATGGTTTACATCAATATTTTGTTGGTAACTGCAATCGGCAGTTACAGAAAAGAGGAGAAAATTATGAAAAACAGAATGATCGCACTTATCGCAGCTGGTATTCTTGCTGTAGGTTCTCTGGCAGGCTGTGGCAGCACAGAGACTTCCGCTCCCGCAGAAACCCCCGCTGCTGAAACAACAGTAGAAGCTGCTGCAGAAAGCACTGCTTCTGAAGAAACCACTGAAGCTGCTGAAGCAGAAGAAGTTGCTGACCTTTCCGGCACCATCACAATGTCCGGTTCCACTTCCATGGAAAAGCTGGCAAACGCAGTTGCTGAAAGCTTCATGGCAAAATACCCCGGCGTAACCGTAACCGCTGAGTTCACAGGTTCTTCCGCTGGTATCGAAAGCGTTCTGGCAGGCAGCGTTAACATCGGTAACTCCTCCAGAAACTTAAAGGATGAAGAAATCGCAAACGGCGCAGTTGAGAACATCGTTGCAATCGACGGTATCGCAGTTGTTGTTGATCCTGCAAACACTGTAGCAGATCTGACAGCTGATCAGCTGATCGCAATCTACAAGGGTGAAACAAAGAACTGGAGCGAAGTTGGCGGTGCTGATCAGGCAATCGTTGTTGTCGGCAGAGAAGCTGGTTCCGGCACAAGAGGCGCTTTCGAAGAACTGCTTGACATTGAAGATGCATGCGCATATGCAAACGAACTGGATTCCACCGGTGCTGTTATGGCAAAGGTTGCTTCCACTCCCGGCGCAATCGGTTATGTATCCCTGGATGTTGTAGATGAGAGCGTAATCGCAGTTAACCTGGATGGTGTTGAACCTACAGAAGAAAACATCAAGGCAGGCAGCTACATGCTTTCCAGACCTTTCGTAATGGCTACAAAGGGTGAGATTTCCGAACAGCCCGCTGAAGTTCAGGAGCTTTTCAACTACCTCGCTTCTGACGAAGGCAAAGAACTGATCAAATCCGTTGGACTGATCACAGTTGACTAATCGAACAATGCATAAAGTGTGAAAGCCGGACATAAACTGCCCGGCTTTTGCCCGATGTTTTGAATCCGCACGGCCGAAGGCATCAGCCCTTTGGCTGTCCGGATACCAGTATTCAGAAGGGTAAAAAATATGAATTCCATTTTCCGCAGTAAAAAAGCTCAGTCCGCCGTGGAAAAAACAGCAGAAATCGTCTTTACCGTCTGCGCCTTTTTCGCAGTGCTGGCTGTACTTTCCATCACAGTGTACATGTTCATGAACGGCACACCTGCCCTCGCAGAAGTGGGCATTACGGAAATTCTGTTCGGCAGCATCTGGAAACCCACAGCTTCAGAACCCTCTTTCGGAATCGCCTGGGTTATTCTGACCTCCATCGTGGGTACCACTCTGGCAATTCTGCTGGGCGTTCCGATCGGCGTCCTCACCGCAGTTTTCCTGGCAGAAACAGCTCCGCCAAAGCTGGCCGCTGTTGTAAAACCCGCCATTGAACTTCTTGCCGGTATTCCTTCCGTTATTTACGGCCTGTTGGGAATTTTGCTCCTGTGCCCCGCCATGTACAGCCTGGAACAGAAAATTTTCAAAGGTTCCGAAACCCATCAGTTCACCGGCGGTGCAAACCTGATTTCCGCAGTTTTAGTGCTGGCAATCATGATTCTGCCCACAGTGATCAACATCAGCGAATCCGCGCTGCGCGCTGTACCCGCGAGCTTAAAATCAGCATCCTATGGCCTTGGCGCTTCCAAAATACAGACCATCTTCAAGGTGACCATTCCGGCTGCAAAATCCGGCATCATCTCCGCCATTGTGCTGGGTGTGGGCCGTGCCATCGGTGAAGCAATGGCAATCAGCCTGGTATCCGGAAGCAGCGTAAACTCACCCTTACCGTTTAACTCTGTCCGTTTCCTGACCACCGCAATCGTCAGCGAGATGGGCTATGCATCCGGACTGCACCGTCAGATGCTGTTCACCATCGGCCTTGTCCTGTTTATTTTTATCATGATCATCAACCTGAGCCTGACCCGCATTTTAAAAGGAGGAAACAAAGATGACTGAGATCGCAGCAACACCATACACAGCTGCTGTATGTGAAAATAGCACAGCCAGCATTTACAATAAAAAATTCCGCCTTTCAGACTTCATTTTGAGCGGTCTGATTAACTTAAGTGCCGCGTTTGCCATCCTTTTGCTGATCGGCATCATGGGTTATGTGTTCTTCCGCGGTCTGCCTCAGATATCTGTGGAATTTTTAACCACAGTTCCCAGCACCTTAAAAGGAACCTTCGGTATTGCAGGAAATATACTCAACACCATTTACATCATTCTTATCACCCTGCTGATCGCAACTCCCCTGGGCGTGGGCAGTGCCATTTACTTAAATGAATATGCCAAACCCGGCAAGCTCGTCCGCATCATTGAGTTCACAACCGAAACCCTTTCCGGTATTCCTTCCATCATTTTCGGTCTGTTCGGTATGGTATTTTTCGGCAATGTGCTGGGCTACTCCATTTTAACCGGCGCACTGACTCTTACACTGATGATCCTGCCGCTGATCACCCGAAATACACAGGAAGCGTTAAAAACCGTTCCCATGTCCTACAGAAGCGGCGCACTCGGCATCGGTGCAACCAAATGGTACATGATCCGCACCATCCTACTGCCCTCCGCAATGCCCGGCATCATCACCGGCGTCATTCTGGCAATCGGCAGAATCGTGGGCGAATCTGCAGCACTGCTCTTCACCGCAGGAAGCGGATTTCTGCTTCCCAAAACAGCTGCCGGCCTTTTCAAAAAGATTTTCGAGTCCGGCGGAACTCTGACCATCCAGCTGTACTTATGCATGTCCAAGGCACAGTATGACGCAGCCTTCGGCATCGCGGCTGTACTGTTAATCATCGTGCTGTTTATCAACTTTTTAACCAAAGTACTGTCCAGCAAATTTGACGTATCCAAAATTGACTGATCCCGTGTCCACAGCCTGCAAATTGCGGCTGCACCGGCTCAATCACAAGCTTCGCCGCCGCTGCGGCAGAATGAAGAGGAATCATGAGCGATAAAATCACAACCAAAGATCTGCACCTTTATTACGGCGACAATCACGCATTAAAGGGCATTAATATGAATATAAAAGCCGGCGCAATCACCGCATTCATCGGACCCTCCGGCTGTGGTAAGTCCACTTTTTTAAAAACTTTAAACCGCATGAACGATCTTGTTGACAATGTAAAAATTACCGGCGAAGTAAAAATCGACGGCGAGGACATCTACGATCCCCGCACCGATGTCACTTTGCTTCGTAAAAAAGCGGGCATGGTATTCCAGCAGCCCAATCCCTTTCCCATGAGCATTTACGACAACATTGCCTACGGCCCCAGAATTCACGGCATCAAAAGCAAGGCAAAGCTGGATGAAATCGTTGAAAGCAGCCTGCGCAATGCCGCTATTTTTGACGAGGTAAAGGATCGCTTAAAAAAGAGCGCTCTGGGCCTTTCCGGCGGTCAGCAGCAGCGTCTGTGTATTGCCCGTGCGCTTGCAGTGGAACCCGAAATTTTGCTGATGGATGAACCCACCTCCGCTCTGGATCCGATTTCCACCATGAAAATCGAAGAGCTGATGGAAGATTTAAAGAAAAAATACACTGTTGTCATCGTCACACACAACATGCAGCAGGCAGCCAGAATTTCCGATGATCTGGCATTCTTCCTGGTAGGAGAAATGGTAGAATTCGGCAGCACGAATGAAATCTTTTCCCATCCGAAGGACAAACGCACAGAGGACTACATCAGCGGACGTTTCGGCTGATGTTCCTGCTTTTTACCCAGACTATAATGTACGCGAACCAAATACGCCGTCCAAGCCGGCAGAACGGAGAAATCAATGACACCCAGAAAGATATATGACCAGGAACTGGCGCTTCTGCGCGACAGCCTGGAAGACATGGCAAATATGGTAGAGGCATCCTTAAATAACCTCTTTTTTGCCATTGAAAATAAAGACAACGAACTGGCCAAACAGATCATCAAGGATGACCACAACATAAACAACATGGAGCGCAGCATCGAATCCCAGTGCCTTTCTCTGATCACCAAACAGCAGCCCATCGCAGGAGATTTAAGAATTGTCTCCTCCATTCTGAAAGTGGTGACAGATGTGGAAAGAATCGGTGACCACGCTTCCGATATAGCCGAACTGATCCTGCGCTTAAACAATGCGCAGCTGGAAACCTATTCCGCACACCTGCAGCCCATGATCACCGCCACCAAGGAAATGGTGCATGATGCAGTCAGCGCTTTCATCAACCGGGACAGAGACCATTCTGCAGAAGTGATTGAATCCGATGATGTTGTGGATGAACTTTTCAATAAGGTAAAAACCGACATTGCAAATCGTCTGAGAACAGAAAACGGTGATGTGGACGAATGCATCGATGTTTTAATGATTGCAAAATATCTGGAGCGCATCGGTGACCATGCCGTCAACATCTGTGAATGGGAAATTTTCAAAGAAACAGGCTCCATCGAAAACACCCTCGTTTACTAATCGCCAATATCCAAATTCTTCTCTTTTATACAACGCCGGACCCATGAGCCGTATGCTCACGGGCCCGGCGTGTTTTCACACTTTTTTCGCAATTTCATCGCAATTCTGTCACAAAAGCTCAACAATTCCATCACACTTCTTTTTTATACTCAGAGCATAGAAACAAAGGTAACAAAGAACCGCAGCCAACAGCTGCAGCCAGTTTTTTCACATAAAAAAGGAGTGACTTCACATGTCAGAATTCAACAATAACAACTATGAAAACAGAGAGCCGATTTACCACTACAACGAGCAGCAGGCAGACAATTTTTCCACTGCACACCAGCCTTCCGGCAGCCGCAAAAAGCAGCATAAAGCCGGCCGTGCCATCAAAAAAATCGGTGCTTTCACCTTAAGTGCCGTACTTTTTGGCGGCGTTGCATCCGGCACTTTTCTGGGCATCACAAATGCTGCAGGCTATTCTCCCGAAACGCTTTCTGCACTGCGAACCTCTCAGGAAACCGCTGCTGAAAGCACAGTGGCCGCTTCCTCCGGCAATACGAGTGTTCTGCAAACCACAGCAGTTTCACCGGAAAGCGCCGTCATAAAAGGCAGCCTGGACGTTTCCGAGATCGCAACTGCAGTTATGCCCTCCATCGTATCCATTACGAATAAATCCGTCCAGGAAATCCAGAACTATTTCAGCATGTTCGGTTATGGCGGACAGACACAGTCCGTGGAAACGGAAAGCTGCGGTTCCGGCATCATCATCGGTAAGAATGATACGGAGCTTTTGATCGTCACCAATAATCACGTGGTTGAAAATGCGGACACTCTTTCCGCCTGCTTCATAGATAACCAGGCTTATGAGGCAAATATAAAGGGCACTGATCCCGACAATGATCTGGCAGTCATCGCAATTCCTCTGGCCGATATTTCAGAGGATACCATGAGTCAGATCAAAGTTGCAGCCATCGGCGATTCCGATTCCCTGCAGGTAGGTCAGCAGGTAGTGGCTATCGGTAATGCCCTTGGATACGGCCAGTCCGTAACCACCGGTATTGTCAGTGCAACCGACCGTACCATCGGCACGCAGGTTGTCAATACCTCCACAGAAGATACCGCTGAAACTGCCACCTATATCCAGACAGATGCAGCCATCAACCCCGGCAACAGCGGCGGCGCTCTGGTGAATATGAACGGTGAGGTTGTAGGCATCAACTCCGCAAAGCTCGCCAGCACCGAAGTCGAAGGTATGGGATATGCCATTCCGGTTTCCAGAGTTTCCGATATCATTGAAACCCTGATGAACGAGACAACCCGTACGAAGGTAGCTGAAAATCTGAAGTCCAGCATCGGTATTTCCGGTCTTACCGTTGACAGCAGCGTCAACCAGGCCTATGGAATTCCTTCCGGCGTTTATATCGCCGAAGTGACTGAGGGCAGCGCAGCACAGAAAGCCGGCCTTGCAAAGGGTCAGGTCATCACCGCTTTTGATGGAAAAGCGATTGAAGGCATTGAAGAGCTTAAAGACAGACTTCAGTATTACGCAGCCGGTGAAACCGTAGAGATGACGGTAAAAGTCCCCGGAAGCGGCGAATATACCGAAAAAACAGTGACCATCACCCTGGATCACGCAGCAGGTACTGCCGCAGCCGATTCCTCCGAATCAGCTGATACGACAGAGCCCACACCCTGGACAGATTCTTTTAAGCATTAATAAAAAGCGGAACAGATGATACTTTTTCTGTTCCGCTTTTTTTGCCCGTGATAAGCTGCGTGCATATCGCTTTGGGCTTATTCTTTTTCCAGTTCTGCATATACCCGCAAAAGTTCGGCAGTGCTCCAGGCCTGTGCAAAGCAGCCTTCGGAAACCGTCGGATTTTCTCCGTCGTAGACTTCTGCCAGCTGGCCGATACATCCTTCCCGCAGCGCGCCCTCAATGCCTGCAAGCTGCTCTTTTACCTCAGCCTTTGCTTTCTCACTGTTGTCATTGACTTTCAGATAGGATAAAAAGTAGGCTCCCAGCGGAAATCCCCATACCGTGCCCTGATGATAGCACAAATCTCTGTGCTTCCAGGTGCCCGTGTACTGCGGCCTAAATTCCATATCCTCCATCGCCAGCGAACGCAGACCTCTGGGCGTATAGAGCTTTTCAAAGACCACGTCCGTCACCGCTTTTCTCCGCTCCTCATCCAGCGCGCAAAACTGCTGAGACACCGCCCAGATCTGATTGCAGCGAATCTGATTCTCCGCATTTTTGCGGCGCTTTTTCTCCACTTCGGAAAGCTCTGTTTCCTCTGCTGCCAGCACGTCTTTTAAACAGCCCTTTTCGGCATTCCAGAATTTATCCCCGAAGCTCTTTTTCACTTTTTGTGCCAGCTGCTCCCATTGTCCGGCCAGCGCCTGAAGCTCTGCAGCCGTATCGCTCTGTGCCGTCATACTGCCGTCAGCAGCCCCACTGTTCCTTTCTTCTTCTGCCAGAAGCAGGGCAAACTTTTGCATCACGCACAGGTCATGATACCAGTAGGCATTCATTTCTACCGGCTTGCCATGACGGGGCGTGGGCAGGAGCTTTTGAAAACGAACATCCATCCAGGTCACCTGCTCCAGGCCGCCTCCCGCGCTGATCAGGCCGTCCTCATCCATATGAATATGGAAATCCGTACCCTTCTGATACCAGTCCAGAACCTCCTTCATGGTGTCAAAGCTCTCTTTTACAAATGCAAGATCTTTGGAGCTCTGATAATATTCATATACCGCAAGAATAAAAAGCAAAGAAGCATCCACAGTGTTATACATAGGCGGATTTTCGCCCTCGGGAAACATGTTCGGCATGATGCCGTTTTTACAATATTTCATGAAGGTTCGGAAAATATTTTTTGCATCCTCATATCGTCTGGTGCTGATGCAGCAGCCAATCATGGCAATCATCGTATCTCTTCCCCAATCCCCAAAAAAGGGGTAACCGGCTATGATACTCTTCCCGCCTGTGGATTCTCTCTCCACCACAAACTGATCCGCTGCCTTTGCCAGCTGACAGGCCACCTCATCCTTTAATCCGGACAGCTCCACCAACCTCTGCAGGCGCTGCTTTTCTTCCTTGATCAGCGCTTCTGCCGTCACGCTCACTTTGTCAGCATCCTTTATGAAGTCACGCTCCATGCTGTAAATCACGTCGCAGACCACCTCAGCCCCCGCCGGCACCTGGCTTATAATCCGGTGATTTGAGGCACAACGTCCGACAGCAGGCCTGCCATCCCGGCTGTCGTGCGCATAATATAAATCCTCCACATAAGCGGTTTCAAAAGTCTCCACAACACCGTCTGCCGCAAAATGAACTGTCAGCTTTCCATCTGTTATATTTCCTGTACTGCCGCCTTTATAAGGTTTCACGGTCACTTCAAAGGGCTTTTGTTCGGGCATCACACTGCCTTTTGTGACAAATTCAAACAAAGGAGTCAACACAAGCTTCGCATCTTTCTTTCCCCGATTTTTCATTCGATAAGACACACCAACCGTATTTTCCCCATGGCGCATCACAACTGTCTTGCAAATCTGCAGACCGCCCACCTGATACATCCAGACGGGAAGATCCTCCACCACAAATGACTGCAGATACTTCTGTCCGTCCTGATTTTTGGTGTAATCCACATACTGCTGCCCGGAAAGACTGACTTTTCCACAAAATCCTCCGCCTTTTCCCTGTGCATATCTGGAATCCTCATAAATCTCATAATCACTTTCCCCGTCAGAATCCGCAAATATAACTTCTTCCTCCAGTCGTGTGATCATGTGATAACGATCCACCGGCGCACACAGACACGCCATCAAAAGAGCCTGATCATTGCGCGCATTGGAACCGATCATACTCTGAGACGAAAAACCGCCCAGCCCATTGGTCAAAAGATAACAGTTTTCCTGTCCTCTGTCAGAAGTGCTCCAATCTATTTTTCCATATACAAAACGCATTTTGTCCTTCCTTTCATTCGCCGCACCGGGATCACTCCTCTGCTGCGCAGAGCAGCTTTTTTATACGACAGGAACTCTGAAGGAATTTCCTGTCGCATAAAAACGAATCGGAGGCTTCCCCTCAGGAAAACCTCCGCTATTTTTAAAATTACAAATTGCCGACCGCATATTCGTTCACAAAGTGTCATCGTCATGCGATCATTCAACCTGATATGCAGTTAAGCATCAATTCCCTGATCCTTGATGTAATCTATAACATCGCCGACAGTAGCCAGCTTCTCAAGATCTTCGGAAGGAATCTCAATGCCATACTCTTCTTCAAATGCCATAACCAGTTCAAAAAGATCCAGGGAATCAGCCTGCAGATCATCTTTAAAAGAAGTTTCTTCTGTGATCTCAACGTCATCCAGATTCAGCTGTTCACGGATAATATCAGCAATTCTCTCTAACATAAATACAATCTCCTTTTATTTCCAATTCAAATTGGGCTCATTTATCAAGACAAAGTATATTATCTGCTTTGAACGTTGTCAACTGTTTTCAGGCATTTTACAGATAGAATTTTCCTCAATTTTTCGTACATTTTACACAAAAAATAGTCAGACTTCTGAAGGACAGGTACAGAAACGTCAATTCATTGCAGCGCCATCCACCGACAGGATCTCTCCGGTCACATAACTTGCCAGGTCACTTGCCAGGAATAAGAAAGCATTGGCAATGTCCTCAGGCTCTCCGATCCTGCCCAGAGGAATGGTCGCGATCAGAGGTTTGATCATCGCTTCGGGAAGCGCCGCCACCATATCTGTTCTGGTTACACCGGGTGCCACCGCATTCATGCGGATATTATATTTGCCCAGCTCTCTCGCCAGAGACTTTGTCAGACCGTTCACTGCAAACTTGGATGCCGGATAGCCTACGCCGGACTGCTGCCCGTAAATACTCACCATGGAGCTGGTATTTAAAATTGCTCCGCCGCCCTGCTTCTCCATCACCTTTGCGGCTGCCTGTGCGCAGACAAAAACTGCATTCACGTTCAGGTCCATAATCTTTTTGAAGTCTTCCGGATTGTAATCCAAAAACTTTTCTCTGGCGGAAATTCCGGCATTGTTCACAAGAATATCCAGCTTTCCGAATTCACGCACCACCTGATCCACCGCATCAGCGACTTCAGCCGGATTCTGCAGATCAGGCCACAGGCCGATCACTGAACTGCCGGGCATTTCCTGGGCAAGCTTTTCCAGCGCCTTATCCACTGTATCTTTTCTGGATCCGCACAGCGCAACTGACGCACCGTTCTCTAAAAACTTCTTCACCACAGCATAGCCGATTCCTCTTGTGCCGCCGGTCACAATTGCAACTTTCCCTTTTAATAATTCCATATGATACCCTCCGTTCTTGCAAAATAATAATAATTACTGTTTTTATGTTTTTATTTTATTCCATATTGCAGAAGATGTCAATAGGTTGCTTATTAAATTCACTGATTATTCCTCATCCAAAAGCGCCTGGTAAATATCTCTCTTACTCACCCCTCTGTCTTTGGCAGCCTGTTTCATGGCCGCCTTATGATCCATTCCCTTATCCTCATAAAGCTTCACATGCTCTGGAATGGAAAGCGTCTCCCAACAGGCCTGCTGCTCTTTTTCCTTCTCCTCCCGGCTTTTTCCCCCGATCACCAGCACATATTCCCCGCGGGGCTCATTCCCCTCATAATAAGCGATGGCTTCGTCCAAGGTGGTGGGCATCACATTCTCAAAGCGCTTGGTCAGTTCCCGGCAAAGTGTGATTTTTCTGTCTCCCAGCGCATCCCTGAGCTCCCCAAGTGTCCGTTTTAAATGGTGGGGCGCTTCATAAAAAATCATAGTTCTGGATTCCTGCGCGCACTCTTCCAATACCGCAGCCTTCTCCTTTTTATCAGAAGGTAAAAATCCTTCAAAACAGAATCGTCTTGCAGGCAGTCCCGACAACGTCAGGGCCGTAATACAGGCTGCAGGTCCGGGCAGACTTGTCACCGTGATTCCGGCTTCATGGCACATCCGTACCAGAACTTCTCCGGGATCGGAAATTGCAGGCGTTCCGGCATCTGTAATCAGCGCCACGTTTTTTCCGGCCTGCATCTGCTCAATCAGCGTATACGCCTTTTCCACTTTATTATATTCGTGATAACTGGTCATGGGAGTGTGTATCTCAAAATGATTCAGCAGCTTGATGCTGTTTCGGGTATCCTCTGCCGCAATCACATCCACACTCTGCAGCGCCTCCACCACCCGGGGGGTCATGTCTTTTAAATTGCCGATGGGCGTTGCGCACAAATATAACATTCCTGCCATGTCTGTTCTCCTTTATCATGATCCGGCCGCTTCGCTGTCTGCACTCAGCAGGCCGCCTTCCGTATAGCGGTTGGCCGCGTTCCATAAAATCCACTCTTCATATCCTGCATCGTATACTGCCTGTATCTGTTCCCGAATCTGCTGCGGTCCGTATGCGATATGCCCGCTTACCCAGGTTGCCGTAAAATCCTGCAGCCAGGGTCGCACATCAGCACGCACTTCGGGCAGTGACGCAAGGGATGCGATTTCTTCTGCAGTCAATTCCGGTTCAACAGCTTGTGCCGAAACCTCGTTGCCGGACACGCTGCCATCTTCCCCGCTGTTTCCTGAAATATCGTCTCCAAAGATACTGCCGTTTTCCGCTGCAGCCTGCATTCCGGTTTTCTCTGGGCTGTTTCCGGACACAGCCACTGCCTCTTCGGTCACTTCGCTCTCAGCCTTCGGTTCCATCCCCGCCAGCACTTTCTTTGATGCCTGCATAGCGGCAAGTACCGTGTCATAGGGCTGGGCATCCGGCACCGGAATATCATAGTTATAGGGGCCATAATGAGACGGATATACCATGGGGCTCAAATAGTCCAGATGCCTGGCCATCTCTGCGTAATCCTGCCCCACGATC
The DNA here is from genome assembly GCA_017482485.1 of Lachnospiraceae bacterium. Taxonomy (GTDB): domain Bacteria; phylum Bacillota; class Clostridia; order Lachnospirales; family Lachnospiraceae; genus Gallintestinimicrobium. The sequence goes on along the minus strand of JAFUMV010000084.1, from coordinate 12,182 downwards.
TGCTGATCCACTTCGCTGTCAATCACCACACCGTAAACGTCAGCGGATACCGCCGCACCCTTTTCATGCAGCCGCTCTGCAGCATAAGCCGTAAATTCCGTGATGACTTCTGTTTTGGACTTTTCTGCCGCTTGAGGTCCGAAATCCACCTGCTTCATGCCGCTGTCCGTAGAAAAACGAATATAGTCAAACTGGACTTCGTCAAAACCAAGTTCCACCGCTGCCTGAGCCACTTCCAGCAGATAGTCCCAAACCCGCTTCTCATAAGGATTTATCCAGGCCTGTCCCGATTTATCCCGAAAGATGCTTCCATCTGCATTATGCAGGCTCCATTCCGGCTTTGCCTCCGCCAAAAACGGATCCTTAAAAGCAACAATTCTGGCAATCAGATAAATGTTTTTTTCCTTACATTTTTCCACCAGCGCAGGCATATCCCGAACATAACGCTTCACCGCACCGATTTTCTGCACGGTAGGGGTGTTCATCTCGCAGACCACGCGTCCCTCGTCATTTTTCACATCGATAACCAGTGCATTAAGCTCTGTCCGATCAACCAGATCAATCAGATTGTTCATATTTTCCGTGCCGGCCATGGGGCCTGTGACATAAATGCCGCGGACCTTCGGACGCTCAATCGTCTCCTCTGTTTCGGGCTGCGGCAGGGGAGCTGCTTCCTGCACGGTCTTCAGTTCCTGCAAAGCCTCCGTTTCATGCAAAGTTTCCGCTTCCTGTAAAGTTTCCGCTTCCTGTAAAGTTTCCGCTTCCCGTAAAGTTTCCGCTTTTGTCAGTGCCTCGCTTTCCTGCCGGGCCTCAAAAACCCCAGGATCCGATTGTGCCTCGATTTCTGCATGCTCTTCGGCAGTTTTAGCTTCGCTGCATCCCACTGCCGTACACAACATCGCAGTCATGCATCCCACAAGCAATATCCTCAAAAATTTTTCTGTTCTTCGTTTCATATTCATTTCCTCGAAGCCTGACAGGGCATATGGAAAAATGCGATGTTTTGGGAAAAAGTCTCGCTTTCTCCGGACTCATGCCAGGTCAATACCCGTAAATATCATAAATTTCATCCGTATAAACACCCTGTTCCTCATAGATGATCAGGGGCTTTTCCACCTGCAGACGGGATCTGCCGCCCCGCACCGCCTGCAGAAGTACCATATTGGGTTCTCTGTCCACAAACGGGTAAACCAGCTGCATCCGTTTGGGTTCAAGCTTATACTTCATCAGTGTCATCATAATTTCCGCCAGCCTGAAGGGGCGATGTACCAGAAAAAAGCTTCCGCCGGTGACCAAAAGCTTCGCTGCAGATGCTGCCACATCATCAAAGGTACACAGCACTTCATGACGCGCAATCGCCTTTGGCGCTTCCGGATTCGTCAGCCCGTGCTGTCCGATCATATAGGGCGGATTGCAGGTCACAACGTCAAAAGAAGCAGCTGCAAAAAAATCACCTGCTTCTTTGATATCGCCCTGTATGATGGAAATTTTGTCATTTAAACCGTTGAGCGCCACGCTGCGCCGCGCCATATCTGCGCTGTCGGCCTGAATCTCAAGGCCGGTCAGATGGGCTGCCTTTGTGCGCGCCTCCAGAAGAATCGGAATGATGCCGGTGCCGGTTCCCATATCCAGAAGCTTTGCCCCGGGCTTTATTCCCTCAGAAGCAAAACCGGATAAAAGCACAGCATCCATACCGAAGCAGAACCGGCCCGGGTCCTGTATGATCCGATAGCCGTTTCTCTGTAAATCGTCCAGCCGCTCTCCCGGCCGGAGCATTGACATATCATTTCGATCAGTCATTCAGCTTCGATTTGCCTCCCCGCTTTTCCTCGCGTTCCAGCTTTTCCAGTTCCTTTAATTCCTTTTCATCAGCCGCTTCGCTCTTTTTGCCGCGATGCTTACGCTTGAACTTCAGCTGGTCCACTCTGTACTCGTGAATTTCCTTTTCATCGTTCACATCCACAATGACCTTCACCAGCTGACGCAGCACATTGACGCTGGAGACCTCACCCTTCAAGCCGTCATCCGCTGTCACGAAATCACCCACATTGGGGAGTCTGCGGTTCAGCTCTTCGTAGGTTTCTTCTTCATGTTTCAAGCAGCACATCAATCTGCCGCAGACGCCGGAAATCTTGGTGGGGTTGAGCGACAGATTCTGCTCTTTCGCCATCTTTATGGAAACCGGAATAAATTCCGATAAATGGCTGTGGCAGCACAGCACACGTCCGCAAATGCCGATACCGCCCAGAATCTTTGTCTCGTCTCTCACACCGATCTGGCGCAGCTCAATTCTCGTTTTGAAAACTCCGGCCAGATCCTTTACCAGTTCACGGAAATCAATTCGGCCGTCCGCTGTAAAATGAAACAAAACTTTATGATTATCAAAGGTATACTCTGCATCGATCAGATTCATTTCCAGGCCATGCTTTGCGATCTTTTCCTGACAGATGCGAAACGCTTCCTTTTCCCGGATCTTGTTGCCCGCTTCCTGCTCATCATCGCGCTCCGTCGCAATGCGCAGCACCGGCTTTAAAGGCTGAACCACCTTGCTGTCGTCCACTTCTCTGGGGTCTCCCACAACCGTGCCGTACTCCACGCCCCGGGCCGTCTCCACAATGACGTGATCGCCTCTTTTTACCTGAAACTGCAGCGGATCAAAGTAATACACTTTGCCTGCTGTCCGAAATCTTACTCCTATTACTTTTACCATCTATAAACCTCCATTTATCAGGTATTCTCCTGAATGGTCAGAAGCAGAAGCTCCATCGTCAGATCAAAGCTGACATTCGCCGCCAGTCTGGCTTTGGCCTTATCAAGCGCATCGAGAATCGTCTCAATGCCTTCATAGGAACTTCTGTCGGCCACTTTCTTAATATACTGTATTTCCTCTCTGAAAATCAAGTGGTTTGCATCATTCATGGCTTTGAACATCAAAACATCCCGATACCAGATGGAAAGAATGTCCAGATAGTCCGTCACATCCAGCTGATATTCGGTAATTTTCTTAATTGCGGCCACAATTTCCGCTATTTCCATTTCGTGAATATATTTTAAAAGCGTCACCGCTTCCTCTTTCACCTTATCAAATTCTTCACTGGCCGCCAACATTTTTGCACGGCCCACATTGCCTCTTGCAAAGGCTGCGCAGACTTCCGCCTTATAATCCGGAATCTGCAGCGTTTCCATCAGATACTGCTTCACCTGATCGTCCCGCACCGGCCGCATGTTCAGTAAAATACAGCGGCTCATAATCGTGGGCAGAAGGGACTCCACTCCGTTGGTAAGAATCAGAATCACCCCGTATTCGGGCGGCTCCTCCAGCGTCTTTAACAGCGCATTCTGAGCCTGTACGGTCATCTTCTCGCCCTCGCTGATAATGTACACTTTATAGGGCCCCTGATAGGGCTTGATCCCCATATCCCTGTTAACCTGCGTACGGATATCCTCCACGCTGATCGTATTGGGTTTCTCATGCACCAGCCGTATGATGTCCGGATGGTTGTCCGAAAGCGCCTGTTTGCAGGAATGACATTCCTGACAGGGATCTGCTTTACCCTTCTCACACTGCAGCGCCATGGCAAAAATCTTCGCAATGAATTCCTTTCCGGAATTGCGTTCTCCGTTAATGATGTATGCGTGCGATATTTTATGCTGCTCCAACGCACTCTGAAAATGTCTTTTGATCTGCTCCTGTCCCACTATATCCGAAAATCCTGCCATGCTCCCAACCTCCTTTACATCTTCTCTCTGATGTAATTCCGTATGCTTTTCAGACAGTCTTCAAAACTGTCATTTCCAAATCGCTGCACAATGCCTGCAGCCTCTATTTTTTCTTCTGAAAAATCCTCTGCATCCGCCAAAAACCGTCTGCACATTTCCGCATATTTGGGATGATCCTGTGATTTTTCCCGATCCAGCGCACGCTGCAGACGCACACCGTCCTCCACCTCTACCAGAATCGGCATCATCACCTCTGCGCCGTAGTAACGCCGCATCGCCGCATAGGATTCCAGCGTCCCCACCAGCAGATAATTATAGTTTGCCAGATCCAGCTGCCCATCGTCCACCGTAAAATAATTCCAGATTCCATGTACCGTGCTGTAAGAACGCAGTTCAATGAGCCTGCCTTGCTGCCGGATTTCTTCAAGACCGGCCTCATCGGTAAAAAAATAATCCCTGCCGTTTATTTCATGGGTGCGCATGGGTCTGGTAGTATAGGGCACTACCGTATGAAAATCAAATTCCTTTTCTTCCATCAGCTTTTGGTAAATCGTGTCCTTTCCTGATGCGCTTTTTCCCATGATATAAAAAATCTTTCCCATTCTTCAGTCCTGATCCTGACTTAAAAACAACGCAGCTTTCACCGCCCGTTTCCAGCCTTTCAGACGTTCCTTCCGTTTGTCTTGTTCCATTGCAGGCTCAAAAGTCCGTTTCAGCGCCCAGTTTGCCCGAATATCTTCCTTGCTTTTCCAGAAACCGGTCGCAAGACCGGCCAGATATGCCGCTCCCAGGGCTGTTGTTTCGATGCACGCAGGACGAAGCACCTGCTTGCCCAGAATATCTGCCTGAAACTGCATCAGAAAATTGTTTGCGCTGGCACCGCCGTCCACCCGCAGATTATTCAGCGGCATGCCCGCATCCTTTTCCATGGCTTCAATGACTTCCTCGCTCTGATAAGCCAGGGACTCCAGCGTCGCCCGGATCAGATGCTCCTTGGACGCACCGCGGGTCAGCCCCGTAATGATTCCTCTCGCATAAGGATTCCAATAGGGCGCTCCCATGCCGGTAAAAGCCGGAACCACATATACGCCTGCAGTATCTTCCACAGCGGACGCATAATCCTCAGACTGTGCCGCACTCTTGATCATGCGCAGTTCATCCCGCAGCCACTGAATTGCCGCACCGGCCACAAATACGCTGCCCTCCAGCGCATAGCGCACCTCACCCTCCGGGCTCGCCGCAATGGTGGTCAGAAGTCCGTTTTTTGAAGCGATGGGCTGATCGCCCGTATTCATCAGTAAAAAACATCCGGTACCATATGTATTCTTCGCTTCTCCCGCATCAAAGCAGCACTGTCCAAACAACGCCGCCTGCTGATCTCCCGCCGCACCTGCAATCGGAATTTCTCCTCCGATGACGGTTTCATCCGTCAATCCGTACACGCAGCTGGAAGGCTTTACTTCCGGAAGCATGCACTTCGGAATGCCCAGATAAGAAAGAATTTCATCGTCCCACTGTCTTTTGTGAATGTCAAAGAGCATCGTTCTGGATGCATTGGTGTAGTCCGTTACAAAAACACGGCCCTTTGTCAGATTCCAGATCAGCCAGGTATCCACAGTTCCGAACAGCAGCTCTCCGCGCTCGGCCATATCCCGGGCACCATCCACATTTTCCAGAATCCATTTGATCTTGGTTCCGGAAAAATATGCATCCGGAACCAGACCGGTCTTTTCGCGAATCACCTGATCAAATCCGTCTTCCTTTAGCGCATCGATCATCGGAGCTGTTCGTCTGCACTGCCATACAATTGCCGGATATATGGGCTTTCCCGTCTTTTTGGAAAAGCAGATGGTGGTCTCTCGCTGATTGGTTATACCGATCGCCGCAATTTCCTCAATATCCGCACCGATCTGCCCCATGGCTTCCACCGCCACGGACAGCTGGGAAGACCAGATCTCAAGCGGATTATGCTCCACCCAGCCCGGCTTTGGATAATACTGTTTAAATTCTTTCTGAGCCATGGAACAGATATTCCCGGCTCTGTCAAACAAAATACACCTGGAGCTGGTTGTCCCCTGATCCAGCGCCATCACATACTTCTTCATACCGTAACCCCTTTAAAAAATCCCCAATCTCTTTCGCTCAGACTTCTTCCACACGAATCATATTTGTCCTTCCGGGTACGCCCAAAGGCATGCCTGCGGTCAGAACGACTCTGTCGCCCTTTTTCACATATCCCGCTTCAACAGCCGCAACAACCGCCTCCCGGAACAGATCTTCCGCTGTATTTTCTTCTGCAATCAGCAGCGGATTCACGCCCCACTGCAGATTCATCTGCCGCCATACCAGTCTGCTTGTGGTGCAGCTGATGATCGGGCACTGCGGCTTATAGCGTGCAATCATGCTGGAAGTAAAGCCCGACATGGTAACGGTGATAATCGCCGCTGCATTCAGTTCAGCCGCAATAGTGCAGGTTGCGTGGCAGATGGAAGAAGTGGTATCCTGCTGGAACAGCGTTGCATCATTCTCCCGCATCCGTCCGTTATAATCAATGGATTCCTCCGCACGGCGCGCAATTCTGTCCATGGTCTGCACTGCCTCCAGCGGATAAGCACCGTTGGCGGTCTCTCCGGAAAGCATGATTGCTGTAGTTCCGTCATAAATAGCATTCGCCACATCAGTGGTCTCCGCTCTTGTAGGACGGGGATTCTTGATCATGGAATCCAGCATCTGAGTGGCTGTAATAACATGTTTTCCCGCATGGACAGCCAGACGGATGATCTGCTTTTGAACAATCGGAACCTCCTCCAGCGGAATTTCCACGCCCATATCGCCGCGGGCTACCATGATACCGTCGGAAACCTCGATGATTTCCGCCAGATTCTCGATGCCCTGCAGACTTTCGATCTTAGCGATAATCTGAATTTTGCTGTTGTATTTCTTTAAGATTTCCCGCAGCTCCAGTATATCTTCTTTGCTGCGCACGAAAGAAGCCGCAATGAAATCAAAGCCCATCTCACAGCCATAAATGATATCAGCCCGGTCTCTTTCATCAATAAAAGGCATGGTCAGCTTAACGCCCGGCACATTAATTCCCTTATGATTGGAAACAGGACCGCCGTTCAATACGGTACAGACAATATCCTTATCTGTCACTTCTTCGACGCGCATACCGATCAGACCGTCATCGATCAGGATGGAATCGCCCGGTTTCACGTCATTTACAAGGTTTTTATAAGTAATGGTCGCCTTTGTATCGGTTCCCATCATTTCTTCCGTTGTCAGAGTGAACTTCTGTCCCTCTTCCAGCACCACTCTGCCGTTCTCAAAATCACGCAGACGGATTTCAGGTCCTCTGGTATCCAGAAGCACTGCCACCGGTTTGTTCAGTTCACGGCTGATGCGTCTGACACGCTCCAGTTTCTTTCCATGCTCTTCATGACTTCCGTGGGAAAAATTGAATCTGGCCACATTCATGCCGGCTTCAATCAACTCCCTTAACTTATCTTCTTCCTGTGATGCAGGACCAATTGTACATACGATTTTTGTTTTTCTCATGCGAGTTCTCCTTTTTGCCATTTTCAACTGGATAAAAATTGTAACATCCCCCGCCTCTTATATTATAATAATACCTGAACGGTATCTCCCCTCATTCCCTGTATCTGTAACCCCTGCTGCCGATATATTTCAATCAGCTCAATAACCTTTGGGCTGATCTTCTCTCCCGGCACCACAAGGGGAATCCCCGGTGGATACAGATTAATAAATGTGCCGCAGATTCTCTCCTGTGTGCGTTCAATACTCACCGACTCCATCTTCCCGTCCAGGGCATCGCTGATGCTGCATACCGGTTCCAGACAGGGATAAGGCAGTAAGCCTTCTTCCTGCTCAGGCTGCATTCCTTCCCCGTTTTCTTTTTCCATGCCGTCTGTTATCGGCCTCCGGTGCCGCACCGTTTTCTTTTCACCGGCCAGCTGTCTGTCGATCTGTAAAAGAGCATCCGCCAGCCGCTCCCAGCCTTCCCGGCTGTCACAGCAGGTCATAATTGCGGTCACATAATTTTGCGCAGCCATTTCCATCTGTAAATGATACTGCTTTAACAGAATATCGTATAATGCCTTTCCGGTCAAACCCGTTTTTGAAGTATCAATCAGAATTTTTCCCGGATCCATAAGCTTTTGCAGTTTCCCTTCCGTAACCACATGAAGCTTTTGCAGGGTGTTCGTTTTTCTTAAAAAGTCTTCCCTGTCTTTGAAAAAAATATCCCAGAGCGCAGCACCTTTTTCCTCCACCAGCGCCATGCAGGCATCCATGCCTGCCATCAGAAAATAGGATGGCGAACTTGTCTGATAGATGCTTTCGAAAAAACGTATTTTTTCCGGAATCACTCTGCTGCCGCATACGTGCAAGAGCGCTGTCTGCGTCATACACGGCATGGTCTTGTGCAGACTCACCACAGTCAAATCCGCGCCCAGTCTCACCGGGCTTTCGGGAAACGCCGGATGAAATCCATAATGAGCCCCATGCGCCGCATCCACAATTAACGGAATGCCATACGTATGCACCAGCGCCGCAATCTCCCCGATGTCCGCGGTAATTCCATCGTAGGTAGGCGAAACCAGAAGCACTGCAGCCGCATCCGGATTTTCCAAAAGAGACTGTTTCACCTGCTCCTTCGTGATTACATCTGCAGTCAGAAGTCCCGGGATTGTTTCCGGGTACAGATAAATCGGCTTGAGCCTGCGCAGATAAACCGCATGATACACCGCTCTGTGACAATTGCGCGCCATGATCAGCTTTTTGCCTTCCGGCACTGCCGCCGAAATGGCAGTCAAAATGCCTGCAGTGGAACCGTTGACGCAAAAATAGCTTGTATCCGCACCATAGAGCCGTGCCGTTCTTTCCATGGCATCCTTTAAGATACCCTCCGGTTCATGAAGATTATCAAAATCGTCAATCTCCGTAATGTCCAGCGCAGCTGCCTCTGACAGACAGCTCTGCATGAGCACACTGTCCAGTCTGCGCTTGTGCCCCGGCATATGATAAGGATAGGCATCACTTTTTGAAAGTTCATCCAGGCGGGAAATCAATAAATCCTGCTTATTCATACTCTTTTTGCCCTGCCAACACTCCGTATTTTTTCGTACTCTCGTTTAGTATATCACACTCTTGGCTTTGGTACTACGAAATTTGTGTAAAACATATGCTAAAAATGGTGCGCGTTTTACGCGCACTCCGCGTCTGGTGCGGTCGCGTAAGCGACAATTTCGCCGCGCGTAGGCACGTATATTCGTGTTTTTTTATTCGGCAAAAAGAAAAGTATCCTATCGCGTAAAAAAGTGTGTGCAATAGCGCACACTCCGCGTCGAGCGCGGTCGCGAAGCGACAATTTCACCGCGAGCGAGTACGCATCGTTGCGCGAAGCGCATTTTTGCTCTACAGGAATTTTCGGAGAAAATTCCTGTAGAGCAAAAATGCCCGTCAGAAGACGGGCTTAAATCAGGAACATACGAGGGTGCAGTTATTCCAGAATATTGGAAGTGATAAAGTCCACCCCATAGGAAATCAGTCGTTTGGCTTCCTCTGCATCATCACAGGTCCAGCAGTTAACCTTGATACCATTTGCATGACATCTTTCCACCAGCTCCCGGGGGAGATTCCGATATAAAATATCCAGATCCAGATGGTATTTTAAAAGATTCTCATAATCTGCTTCTTTGCATTCGCACAGAAGATACTGGGCCGGCTGACTGGGGTATTTCTCTCTTAAAGCGATCAGATTCTCCAGATCAAAAGAAATGAAAATCACATGTTCCAAATAATCCATCTCCTCAATCTTGCCGCAGATGGTATATACGTCTTCTTTCTCCATATGATTTTTCAGTTCCAATACCGCAGTCTTTTCATAATGCTTGCAGATTCCGATATACTCTTCCAGATTGGACAGGCGCAGGTCTGTTCTTCCTTTTTTACCATCCTTCTGCAGAAGCACCAGTCCCCGCAGCGTATCATAAGTGGATTCTTCCACTGTCAGATTGTCGATGGCCACCCTTTTTGTTGTATCGTCATGAATGATCACAAAATTATTGTCTACCGTTTTGTGAATATCAGTCTCCACACCGAAGTAGCTGCGATTTCCAGCCGCCACAAAAGCCGCATTCGTGTTTTCTGTTTCCAGTCCGCTGACACCGCGATGGGCGATCATCAGGGTCTGTTTTTTGTCCTCAACCTTAATTGTATTCATATACTTTACCACCTTTCTCCAAAATAAAAAGACGCACCAAAACCACGATCTCTCTCTGATTTTGATACGTCTCCTCATCTCTGCATCGGTTTTAATTTAGCATTCCTTCAGCACCTTGTCAAGTACCATGTCACCAACCCACGGTACTTTAAATATTTCAATCGCGCACGGTTTAAATCACATATTCATTTCCGCCCTGACCGTCATGCAGCAGATCCGCCACCGTAATATTCGTCAAATACTCTCTTATCGTATCATCCAGTCCTTTCCATAGAGAAAGCGTCGGACACTCTGCCGCACGCGGGCAGGCTTTGCCGCTGCACTCCAGACAGGAAACCGGAGCCAGACCGTCTTCCGTCAGTTCTAAAATGCTGTACACCGTATATTCCTCCGCAGGCTTCGTCAGCTTGTAACCGCCGCCTTTTCCGCGCAGCCCTTCCAACAACCCCGCCTTTGTCAGAAGCTTTACAATGCTCTCCAGATATTTTTCGGAAATCTCCTGCCTGTCCGCAATATCTTTCAGCGGAATATAAGCTCCGCTGTTCTGATTTGCCAGATCAATAACCACCCTCAGCGCATAACGTCCTCTTGTCGATACCAACATCGTTTTTACCTCCTGTCATTTATTGCCGAAAAAGCGCAAAGAGCCGACATAAAACGCCGGCTCGCTCGTCAATTCTTACCGAATCTGCCAGAAGCTTTTATACACCTTCTGCTGCTCCAGAACCGGTTCCTCATTCACATATTGTAAAACCATCGCGGAAGTTTTCGGCAGCGTTACATTGATTCTTCCTGCAATCACCTCATAGGTCATCGGTTCTGCATCAAAACCGTCCTCAAAGGTATACAGCAGTCTGGTCATCTTCGCCTCCCTGGGAATTCCCAGCTCCCAGACCGTCATTTCTTTACTGATTTCCTTATCGCCGTTATTTACCAGTATAACGGAATGATTCGTCGCATTAAAACGACCAAAAGCCATAAAATTATAATCGGACTGGAGCCATTTTAAGGATCCGGTCTTAAACTCGGAATTTTCACGGTGCATCTTAATCGCCGCTCTGTGAAAATCTATCAGACTGTGATCCTCCTGTCCCCAGGGATAGGTGCGGCGGTTATCGGGATCCGTAAAACCGCAGAGCCCTGCCTCATCACCATAATACACTGTCGGCGCCCCCGGCCAGGTCATCTGAATGATCACCGCCTCCCGCAGCACGGCCTTATTCACATCCTGATTGGCCGCTTCCGGCCCCAGACTGTTGGTGCGGCCCACCTTGTGATTCGTTCTTGTCAAAAATCTGGAATGATCGTGGTTGGAAAGTTCATTCATGGAAGTCAGCCAGGACGGCATCGCCATTGCCGCTCCATGATAAGCCATTGCATTGAAGAAATTATCCGCATTTCCCATCAGATCAGAGCGGTAATCATCACTGTGCTTTTCCATTCCCGTAAAAAACCAGGTAAGAGGCTCCATAAATGCATCATAATTCATGATGGTGTCCCACTGGTCTCCCTGCAGCCAGCTCGATGGATCTCCATAATGTTCCGCCAGTACAATGGCATCGGGATTTGCCTCCTTGACAGCCTCCCTGAACTTCGCCCAGAACTGATGATTATATTCCGGCGAATGTCCCAGATCCGCCGCCACATCCAGCCGCCACCCATCTACGTTAAACGGCGGCGATACCCATTTTTTTGCAATATATAAAATATAATCTTCCAGCAGCCTGGAGCCTTCATAATTGAGCTTTGGCAGCGTATCATGCCCCCACCAGCCGTCATAGGTCGGATTATAGGGGAAACGGCTTTCATCATGGAACATGAAATAGCTGTGATAGGGGCTGTCCGCCGTAATATAGGCACCTTTTTCATACCCCTGCGCATTCTCATAAATCCGTTCCCGGTCCAGCCATTTGTTAAAGGAGCCGCAGTGATTGAAAACACCATCCAGAATCACGCGCATTCCTCTTTTATGAGCTTCCTGCACCAGTTTGATAAACAATTCATCGCTGGCTGAGAGATTCTCGGGATTCGTCACTCTTGTGATATAGCGTTCTGCATGAGTATTGTCTGTTTCCCAATGCTCCAGAAGACGGCCTGAGTCTTTGACAATCTTTCCGTAATGAGGATCAATATGGTCATAATCCTGAATATCGTACTTGTGGTTGGAGGGCGAAACAAACAACGGATTAAAATAAATGACCTCCACGCCCAAATCTTC
>JAFUMV010000083.1 GCA_017482485.1 Lachnospiraceae bacterium | reverse complement strand
CGTTGGGGCAGAGGTTTGCCTTCACCTTCCTCCAGACCCTACCTCACGGTAACGCCCTTGGTGTTCAGCTATATCCTTCCCACTGCCGGGCGGATTCGGGACTTTCACCCGTTAGAACGTGCGCCCGCCGGGCGCACCAATCAAAAAGCGAAGAACATCTTGTGCTCTCCGCTTTTTTGTATTGGTAACTGATTCTAAAATTGATTCAAATCTTTCGTCCCGACATCTTTTTAATAAAAAACGTGATGTCCAATCACCTGACCGGAACGTCCGTTGTTGCGTCTGAAAAACAGTTTATCTCCAACCGGTTCCGCACCGGAAAGTGCTTCCATTGCAGCCCTGTAACAGGACTCATCCGCTTTATTATACTTTAAGGCTTTTGACAATTTACCGTTGCTTACGGGAGAAAACTGTCCCTTGTCATAGACTACACCCTCGATCGTATCGGGATATTTACTGTGCTCCACACGGTTCATGACTACGCTGCCCACAGCCACCTTACCAACGTAAGGTTCCCCGCCTGCTTCGCAGTAAATAATATTTGCAAGAAGATATAAATCTTCTTCCGTCACACCGGCAGATGCCATAACCGCCTGTTTTGCGCTCTCTGCCTGACGCTGTGCTTCTTCCGCTGCACGCTGTGCCTCTTCTTCCGCTGCACGCTGTGCTTCTTCCGCTGCACGCTGTGCTGCTTCCTCGGCTGCACGCTGTGCCTCTTCTTCCGCCTGACGCTGCGCTTCTTCCTCGGCTGCACGCTGTGCCTCTTCCGCCTGACGCTTCGCTTCTTCGGCTGCACGCTGTGCCTCTTCCGCCTGACGCTTCGCTTCTTCTTCCGCTGCACGCTGTGCCTCTTCCGCCTGACGCTGTGCCTCTTCCTCGGCTGCACGCTGTGCCTCTTCCTGAGCCTGCGTCTCTTCCTGCCGGCTTTCCTCTCCGGCCGCTTCAGCCTCAGAAAACGCTTCTGTGCTGTTTGCTGTCACTTCCTTTGCGAAAGCTTCTGCCTGCTCAGCTTCAGTTGCCAAAACTACTTCTTCATTTGCTGTATCCTGCTGTTCCATCGCTTCTTCTGCCAGCTGCGCAATCACTTTTTCGTTTGCTTCAACTGCTTCTTCATTGGAAATTTCCGTCTCAATCAGGTTTGCCTCAGGCACCCAACCGATGATGTCCCCTGCCTGAATCTGCACCCAGCCGCTCTCTCTTGCAAGAATCGCCACATGTCCTTCATCCATCACCTGACCCACTACTTCGGAAGATCCGTCTGCTTCTGAACGAATGTCCAGCATATCTGTTGTATCAATCAGTCCAATACTACTCGCCATAGCGGTTGTTGCGTATCCGGCGCCCATCAGCATCGCTGCAATGATGAGTCCGACAGTACAGCGTAACAACTTTCTGCCTCCAGTTTTCATGATTACCTCCAAATTGAATGTCTGACAGAATCGTGTGGGAAATGTCGATTTCTGTTACAGTTGCGTTTCAATTGTTACAAAGTTATTAACAATTGTTACGGTGTGTATGATAACAACTATATCTTCTTTTGTCAAGTCTTTCTGGAAAATACAGTATTTTCAGTAGTTTTCTACCTTTCTTAATTCATATAAACGTAAATTTATTTGTAATATTTACGAAATCATCAAAAAGTTTCGCCATATTATGGCAGGATTTACCAAAGCTCGCTGTGACGTGACAGAGCAAAAAAGCATAAAAAAACTGCCTCAGGAGTCATTTTTTCCCTCAGACAGTCTTTCTATTCCGCTGTGTAATTTTTTGTAACAATTTATAATCTGATATTCAAATCATCCTCAGAGATTACCCTTCACGTATTTCTACAGTCTTCTCTGGCGTCCGGCTTCATACATCAAAATCGCAGCCGCAATGGCAGCATTCAGAGATTCCACTTTTCCCTCCATGGGTATCCGGATGTAACTGTTTGCAAGCTCTGCCGTTTCTTCTTTCAGTCCGTTTCCTTCGTTTCCGATCAGAAAGGCCGTACCCTTCGTATAATCAGCCTGGGTGTGCCACTGTTTTCCTTTCAGATGAGCAGCATAGGTGTTGATGCCTGCAGCATCCAGCTCCCGGATCGTCTGCGCCAGATTTTGTGTATAGAAAAAAGGAACGCGATAAATGCTGCCCATGGTGGCACGAATCACCTTTGGATTATAAATATCCACAGTATCCCGGCTCATAATCACACCGTCCACTCCGGCGCCTTCTCCGGTCCGCAGCATTGTTCCAAGATTTCCGGGATCCTGAATATTTTCCAGCACCAGAAAAAGCGGCGCTTTTTTCTGAAGCAGTTCCTTCATATTATAATGAAACTGTTCCATGACGCATAAAATTCCCTGGGGTGTACAGGTATCCGATATTTTATCAAACACCGCGTCGGAAACCACTTCATAACCGGTCTTTTCGAGCTGTTCCCGACAGCTGCAGTGCTCCAGGAACGATTCCGAAACATAGACTTCTTTTAGCTTTTCCGGCGGCGCTTCCAGAAACATTTTGACACCTTCCACCAAAAATACGTCTTCCGTTCTGCGAAGCTTCGCTTTCTGATTCAGTTGTACCAGCCTTTTGACCCGGCTGTTGGATGCAGCTGTAATCATATTTCCTCCTAAAAATGTTTGATCTGCTTTAACAGCTTTGATATCGTATCACGACCTGCCAGCACCATCAGATGCTCCGAAGCATCCACCACATAGTCGGCAGAAGGCATGATTCTTTTTTCCCCGTTTCGGTCTTTAATCCCCAATACGGTGACATGATGTTTGCGGGCGATATCCGCTTCTCTGATGGAACAGCCGATCCACTCCTTCAGCGGCGGTATCTCGTAGATGGCATAATCATCATCCAGTTCGATATAATCAAATACATTGTCCATGCTGTAGCGCTCTGCGCACTTTTCCGCAATATCCTTCTCCGGATAGATCACTTCATCAGCGCCATTGCGCAGAAGAAACTTTGCCTGAATATCCCGGGTGGCCTTGCTGACCACATGCCGACCGCCCATTTCCTTGACCAGACTGGTGATTTCCAGACTGCTCTGAAAATTGGTTCCGATACAGACAAAAACGATATCGAAATTGCCGATGCCCAGACTTTTTAACACCTCTGTATTGGTGCAGTCACCGATTTTGGCGCTGGTGGCGTAGGGCACCATATCTTCCAGTTTGCTTTCCTCGCTGTCTATAATCATGACATCATTGCCAAGCTCCAGCATATTTTTTGCCAGATGATGTCCGAATCTTCCCATACCGATAATCAAAACAGATTTCATTTGATTTTCCTTTCTAACCAACCACAATTTTTTCCGCCGGCTGCTGCACCGGGGGCACCACACTTCGCTGCGCAAAGACAAGCGCAAAGGTCAGACTGCCCAGCCTGCCGCAGTACATCAGAATAATCAGGATCACTTTGGACAGGGGCACCAGCTGTCTGGTAATTCCTGTGGACAATCCCACTGTACTCATGGCAGACACTGTTTCCAGAAAAAGATCTGCAAAATCAAGCGGCTGCAGTGCCAAAATGAGCAGAGATGCCACCATGATCAGCAAAGTGTTGCAGGTCACGATCGCGCTGGCCCGGCGCACCGAATCCTCTTCCAGCCTTCTTCCGAAAATATTGACACCTGGCGTTCTGCGGATCGTTGCCCATGCCATCAGAATCATGACCACCGCTGTGGTGATCTTCACACCGCCTGCTGTCGACCCGGATCCGCCTCCCACGAACATCAAAAGCATGGTCAGAAGTTTGGAGGCATTGCTCATAGCCCCCAGGTCCGTTGTATTAAACCCTGCGGTTCTCGGCGTCACGGAGGCAAACAGAGAAGCCAAAATCTGTTCCTTCAATGTCATATCAGCAAAAAGTCCATCTTTTTCAAAAATAAAAAATAATACAGCACCGCCAAATACCAGCACCGCCGATGCAACCAGCACAATCTTGGTGTGAAGCAAATATTTTTTGAAATGAAGCTTATTACGTATAAAATCATCCCATACCAAAAATCCGGCGCCGCCGATGAGTATCAGCGCCATAATCGTCAGATTGATCAACACATCTCCCTCATAAGCGGTCAGAGAGCTGTAGGCCTCCCGGATGCCCATGAGATCAAATCCCGCATTGCAGAATGCGGAAATGGAATGAAAAATTCCGAAATAAATACCTCTGACAATTCCGAACTTGGGAACAAAGCGAATGGCCAGAAGAACTGCGCCCACGCCTTCAAACAACAGCGTACCTTTCACAATTTTCATGACAAGCCGCACTACACCGGCAATTTCAATCGTGCTGATGCTTTCATGAATCGCCGTTCTGCTGCGCAGTCCGATTTTTTTCTTCAAAAGCACATTGATATAAGCGCCGATCGTGATAAAGCCCAGGCCTCCCGTCTGAATCAGTGCCAGAATAATCAGCTGCCCAAACAGGCTCCAGTGCTGATATGTATCTGCCACAATCAGCCCTGTGACGCAGGTGGCACTGGTGGCTGTAAACAGTGTATTCAAAAACGGGGTCCAGGTCCGTTCCCTCGATGCAATGGGAAGCATTAAAAGCAGTGCGCCCGCCAGAATGATTATAGCAAATCCCAAAGCCAGTGATCTGGTATAGGATCCGCCCTTTTTCTTTCTATTCAATACAACCTCCCCAAATATTATTACAGAACAGCCACACGCTTTGTGCGTGTGGCCTTTTCCTTCATCCATATGATATTATGTAACAGTTCTGCCAGGCAGAGCAGACTGAACTGTTACAAAATTATAAGCTTCCGCCTGCATGTGCCTTGGGCAATCAGATCGACAGCAGCTTGCTGACTTCATATTCATATTCCGGAATATCCTTCTGCATTGCCAGCGCTTCTTCAATATCATAGTCCACAAACTCGCCATGACGGTATGCCACAACACGATTGGTGCTGCCCGCACACAGAATATCCGCAGCATATGCACCCATGATAGAAGCATAATATCTGTCCTTACAGGTAGGGCTTCCGCCGCGCTGCATGTAACCTAAAATAGTGGCTCTGGTCTCGATGCCGGTAGCCGCCTCGATTCTTCTCGCCATGGAGGTGGAATGGCCGATGCCTTCTGCATTGATGATCAGGTGATGGGTTTTGCCGCGCTTACGGTTATTGATGATATTGTTAATGATCGCCTGCTCGTTATAATCATATTTTTCGGGAAGAAGAATATCTTCGGCACCGTTTGCCACACCGCACCAGAGCGCAATATAACCTGCATTGCGGCCCATTACCTCAATGATGCTGCAGCGTTCATGGGACGAAGAGGTATCACGCACCTTATCAATGGCTTCCATGGCCGTATTGATAGCCGTATCAAAACCAATGGTATAATCCGTACATGCAATATCCAGATCGATGGTTCCCGGAATGCCGATGGTATTGATGCCCTGTCTGGACATCGCCTGTGCTCCCCGATAAGAACCGTCACCGCCGATGACCACCAGTCCGTCAATGCCGTACTTGCGGCAGATCTCTGCCCCTTTCTTCTGGCCGGCTTCTGTCTTAAACTCCAGGCAGCGAGCTGTGCCCAGAATGGTGCCGCCCTTCTGAATCGTATCGGAAACGCTGCGGGCATCCATATCAATAATCTCTTCATTTAAAAGTCCCTGATAGCCCTTCTTGATTCCCTTTACTTTAACACCGTTGCAGATTGCCTTTCTCACAACCGCGCGGATCGCCGCGTTCATGCCCGGTGCATCACCGCCGCTTGTGAGAATACCGATGGTCTTAATATTTGACATAGCTCCTCCTGTCTGCCGCCGAAGCGGCCTGGATATCTTTTCACTCAGAATAAAAATCATAAATCGATTCTATTTTAATCTATTTATTACCCGTTTTCAATGAAAAAGTACATCGATTACATCACTTTTACATTATTCTCCCCAAACAGCCGGGAAAGCCGTTTGACCAGCTCCTGATCGGCACAGACATTCCGATTGGGAGGAAGCTGCTTCATAGCCCGGGGATTTTCCACATAAATTACCACGCTGTCGCGCCCATCGGAATCCGCAATGACATTAAAAAGCTGTTTCTCCGCCGCTGCATAGGCTTCTCGGGTAGAAAATTTGATCCACAGCTTTTTGGGAATTTCGTCAAAAGTGCGAATGGATTCGCAGATCAGCTTTCCATCTCTGTCATCCCCTGCGTCCACACGGCCCTGAATGAAAACCTTATTTTCTTCCACCAGTCTGCTGCCGTACTGCTCGTAGGTTTTTGGAAAGACCACAACCTCCACGCTGCCCACCAGATCTTCCACCTGTAAAAAGGCCATCACCTTATCAGTTTTGGTATATTTGATCTTCTTTTCCGCAATCATGCCGCCGATGGTCACTTTCGCACCGTCCGGAATGTGAATTGCTCCGGTTTCCTCGTCCAGGGTAAAGTCCGCCGTGGTGTTGGTAATATTTTTCCGCCACAGCTGTTCATATTCTTCCAGAGGATGGCCGCTCACATAGATACCCAGCACCTCTTTTTCAAAGGTCAGCAAAATATCCTTGGAATACTCCCCGATGTTGGGCATTTTCACCTCGTAATCGCTCTTTTCCTCTTCACTGACCAGATCGAACAGCGAAATCTGACCCGCCAGATTATTTTTCTTATTCTGCTGCTGATGATCCATCATCTGGGCAAACACGCTCATAAACTGCTTTCTGGTGCCGCCCAGGCTGTCGAAAGCGCCGGCCTTGATGAAGTTTTCCACGTTTCTTTTGTTGATTTCCGTGTCGGTCATGCGGGTGATGAAATCCGACAGGTTTTTAAACTTACCGCGCTGGCTGCGCTCCTTTAAAATCGCCTCCGCCACGGGATGGCCCACGCCCTTGATGGCGGTCAGCGCGTAGCGGATGGATTTGCCGGAAACGGAAAATCCGCTTTCGCCTTCATTGATATCAGGCGGCAGGAGGGCGATGCCCATCTGTTTACAGGTTAAAATATATTCTGCCACCTTTCCGGAATTGTCAATGACAGAGGTCATCAGCGCCGCCATGAATTCCACCGGATAATAATATTTCAGAAAGGCGGTCTGGTAGGACACCACCGCATAGCAGGCCGCATGGGACTTGTTGAAAGCATATTTTGCAAAGTCCATCATTTCGCCGTAAATCTGCAGGCCCACCTGCTCCGGAATGCCGTTTTTAACGCAGCCGGGCACGCCCTCTTCTTCGTTGCCGTAGACGAAGTTGGCCCGCTCCTTTTCCATGACGGCCTGTTTTTTCTTGCTCATGGCACGGCGTACCAGGTCGCTTCGGCCCATGGTGTAGCCGCCCAGATCCCGCACGATCTGCATGACCTGTTCCTGATAAACGATACAGCCGTAGGTGGGCGCCAGAATGGGCTCCAGCTGGGGGCAGGAATAGGTGATGGCATCATGGTTGTCCTTGCCTTTGATGTATTTCGGAATGAAATCCATGGGCCCCGGACGATACAGGGAAATGCCCGCGATGATGTCTTCCAGATTCTGGGGCTTTAATTCCTTCATGAAGCTTTTCATGCCGCCGCTTTCCAACTGGAACACACCGTCGGTTTTGCCGGTGCACAAGGAGTCCAGAACTTTTTTATCGTTATAATCAATATTATCCACATCGATGTGAACGCCGGTGTCCTTTTCGATCAGCTTCACCGCATTCTGAATGACCGTCAGGGTGCGCAGGCCCAGAAAGTCCATTTTCAGAAGGCCCAGCTCTTCCAGCGTGGTCATCGTAAACTGGGTGGTGATGGAGCCGTCGGAGCCGCGGGAAAGGGGCACGAAATTGTCCGCCGCCTCAGGGCAGATCACCACGCCCGCCGCGTGCATGGAGGTGTGGCGGGGCAGGCCTTCCAGGCGTTTGCTCATGTCAATGAGCTCATGAACCTGTTCGTCCGTTTCATAAGTTTTACGCAGCTCCGGATTGATCTCCAGCGCCCGATCCAGGGTGATGTTGAGTTCATTGGGCACCATCTTTGAGATGGAATCCACGAACGCATAGGGCAGATCCATCACCCGGCCCACGTCCCGGATGACACCTTTAGCCGCCAGCGTACCGAAGGTGACAATCTGAACCACCTTTTCACTGCCATATTTGCGGCCCACATAGTCGATGACCTCCTGCCGGCGTTCATAACAGAAGTCCACGTCAATATCGGGCATGGAAACGCGCTCGGGATTCAAAAAACGCTCAAACAGCAAATTGTATCGAATCGGATCGATGTTGGTGATGTGCAGACAGTAGGAAACGATGCTGCCCGCCGCTGAGCCTCTGCCCGGTCCTACGGGAATGTCATTTTCTCTGGCATAATTGATGAAATCCCACACAATCAGGAAGTAATCCACATAACCCATCTTCCGGATGACGCCCAGCTCATAGTCCAGACGCGCCTTTAAGGTGCCGTCATCGTCGGGATAGCGCTCTTTTAAACCATCGTCACAGAGTTTATTCAAATAGGACCAGGAATCATAGCCTTTTGGCACCTCAAAATGAGGCAGTTTGGTCACGCCGAACTCGATCTCCACATGGCACCGGTCCGCAATTCTCTGGGTATTTTCCACCGCCTCCCAGGCGTAGGGGAAAAGTCCCTTCATCTCCTCCTCGCTCTTGACGAAATACTGGCCGCCCTCATAGCGCAGGCGGTCCTCATCCGCCAGCTTCTTGCCGGTCTGCAGGCACAGTAAAATATCATGGGGCTTTACATCATCCGCATAGGTGTAATGCACGTCATTGGTGCACACCAGAGGAATGTCCAGTTCTCTGGACATCTGCAGAAGCGTCATGTTCACGGTCTGCTGCTCCGGGATTCCGTGATCCTGCAGTTCCAGAAAATAGTTGTCTTTTCCGAAAATGGACTGATATTTCAGGGCCCGCTTTTTTGCCTCATCGATCAGACCTTTGGAAATATAGCGGGGCACTTCTCCCGCCAGACAGGCGGACAGCGCGATCAGTCCCTCATGATACTGCTCCAGCACCTCCATGTCCACACGGGGCTTATAGTAATACCCTTCCGTGAATCCCTTGCTGACGATTTTGGTCAGGTTTTCATATCCTTTATTATTTTCCGCCAGCAAAACCAGATGATAATATCGGTCCTCGCCGCCGGTGAGCTCTCTGTCAAAACGGGAATTGGGCGCCACATAGACCTCACAGCCGATGACCGGATTGATGCCCTCCGCCCTGGCCGCGCGGTAAAAATCGATGACGCCGTACATGACGCCGTGATCCGTGATGGCTGCGGCTGTCATGCCCAGCTTTTTGACCTGCTTCACATATTCTTTGATTTTATTGGATCCGTCCAGCAAACTGTACTCTGTGTGGACGTGTAAATGCGCAAAAGCCATAAATTACTCCTTTTCCCGGATGAAAACGCCCGTGTTCTTCGGCAGCCCGAAGCGCTTCTGAAACCAGTCACACTTGCACAAAAACGAATAATACACATTCAGGCCGCAGCCGTTCATGGTCTCATAATTGCCCTGTCCCTTGGCCACAATCACGTCCGCGCCATGCAGAAGCCTTCTCGCCTCCTGGCTGATGTAGGCGATGGGCGTGCCGGTGACGCCGCTGCCGTTTGTCATAACCTCAGCTACGCTGTGCAGGTCCACCTGGCCGGCATCCTCGATGGTCACGTCATTTAAGGCCTGTCTGCCCCGGACCAGCGCTGTGATGTGAAGCTGCGGATACTGTTCCTTCAACAGCTTCATCACGATTTTGTCCATCACCACCTCGCCGCAGTTGTCCGTCACATAAACCAGCTTTTCGGCGCTTTCCAGCTCCTGCCGAAACTCCCTGTAGACTTTGGGCGCCAGCTCCTGGGCTGCTGCCTCATCCAGCAGTTCAAACAGCGTCTCATGGTTCACATTGTTGAACGCGCCGAAGTCGATGTAGTTTGCCGCCCTCGCGTACAGCATGGCCGCTTTGAGCGGATCCTCTTTTACCCGCACCTTTTCTTCCATCTGCGCCTCCACGGAAAGCATCAGCTCATTATATTCCTTTTTCACTTCCGTAAAATCCGTCAGCGGCCCGATCTTTTTTTCATAAATCCGGTTAATCCGCTCCACCAGCACCGGAACGGAATCCTCCGGGCCTGCCTCAGCTACGATTCT
>JAFUMV010000082.1 GCA_017482485.1 Lachnospiraceae bacterium | reverse complement strand
TATAGTATATGTATATTATACAATACAATATGAGAAATGTCACCTTTTAAAGATAGAAAATGTAATCCTTATACAATACAGGGAAGCGCCTTATCAAAGGTCACTTCCCTGTATTAAAATTTATTTTATGCAATTACCCTGAAGCCTGTTTTTCCTGGACAATGTTCTGAATCCAGACACCTTTTTTCACCAGGATAAATCCGATTACACATTTAATAATATCAATCAGCTGGCAGGCAAGATACAGCGGGATTACATGTAACGTGGTATAGCGGCTGAGCACGTAAGCCAACGGGATGCTGGCGCACCAGAGGAATACGCTGTCAAACAGGAATGTCACTATGGTCTTGCCGCCGGAGCGCAAGGTAAAATAGGACGCATGCATGAAAGCCGCCATTGGCATGCAGCAGGCAACGATTCTGATGAAAGCGGTGGCAAGTCCCTTTACTTCCTCACTGGTGTTGTACATCATCGGGAAAAGCGGCGCAGTCAGTGCCAGAATTCCACCAATTACCACGCAGCATGCTACGGAAAAAGCAATCAGCTTGGTATCCGTATCCTTAGCCTCATCCATCTTCCCGGCTCCCAGAAGCTGTCCTACGATGATGGCGATAGCACTTCCCATGGCTATGAATACCGTATTAAACAAATTGGAAATAGTGCTGGAAATATTCAGGGCTGCAATAGCCGACAGTCCTCTCACAGAGTAACATTGCATCATATACGCCATTCCTGCTGCCCAGAGGATCTCATTGACAATGAGAGGGGTACCCTTTTTCAGGATATTGCCTACCAGTCCCAAAGGTATCACGGGACTTGCATATGCTCCTGTAATAAACTTCATCCGATCAGCATGTTTATGAGTCCAGATAATGACAATGGCAGTCTGGACAAAACGGGAAATCACGGTAGCTATAGCAGCACCTGCCACACCCAGTTCAGGAAAGCCGAATTTACCGAAAATCAACAGATAGTTGAACACTAGGTTTACCACCACTGCCGCAATACCGGCCTTCATGGGCACCATAGTCTCTCCGCACTCTCTCAAAGTACTGGTATAGACCTGCTCCAGGGCAAACGGAAATAAGCCTACCAGCATTACTGCCAGATATTCTTTTCCATAACCTAATGCAGCGTTCAGCTGCTCATCCATACCTTCTCCATGCAGATACAGCAATATCAGAGGCTCCCCTGCAAAGATAAAAATAAGCAGTCCCAAGATCACGATGAGCAGACAGGCATACAATTTAAACCGAAAGGTGTCTCTCACACCCTTGTGGTCATCGCATCCGAAAAACTGCGCGCCGAAAATCCCCGCACCCGATATTGCTCCAAAAATGCTGATATTAAATACCATCATCAGCTGGTTCACGATAGCAATTCCGGACATCTGCTCCGTACCGATACGCCCTACCATGATATTATCCAACAGACCTACGAAATTGGTGATACCATTTTGAATCATAATGGGCACTGCCACTGACAGTACCATCTTGTAAAATTCTCTGTTACCGATTAATTTCTTTCTCATTGCTCTCCCAATCCCTTTTTCCGGCAACGCGGCACAGGCATTGCCATTATCAAACTATGTACTTTCCCATCCACGATTACGCTTTTCATCAGATAGCGAAGTATTACTATATTGCACTAAATTGAGCTCTTTGTCAATGTTTTTTCTTGTCCGCTTTCTGTTGACGCATGGCCTTTTTTTGACTATAATGCATACTAGTACAAGCGCATGGAGGGCGACACTATGGCAGTTATTACAAGCATCCAGGAAAAGTACATGAAAGAGGCCTTAAAACAGGCAAAAAAAGCCCTTGCTCTGGGCGAAGTCCCTATCGGCTGTGTCATTGTTTATGAGGGAAAAATCATCGGAAGAGGCTACAATCGCCGCAATACAGACAAGAACACGTTGGCTCATGCCGAAATCACAGCAATCAACAAGGCCAGTAAGAAAATCGGTGACTGGCGCCTTGAAGACTGTACCTTATATGTAACTCTGGAGCCCTGCCAGATGTGCGCCGGAGCCATCGTACAGGCAAGGATACCGGAAGTAGTCATGGGCTGTATGAATCCCAAGGCAGGGTGCGGCGGTTCTATTCTGAATATTCTGGAAATGCCCGAATTCAACCATCAGGTCAATGTTACAAGAGGGATTCTGGAGCAGGAATGTAGTGACATGCTGAAATTATTTTTCTCAGAGCTGCGGATTCGGAATAAAAAAGAGAAAGAATTACGCAAGGCGCAGCTTGAAAATGCTGAAACGTCGCAGGAGTAGCCATGGTGTCTATAGCACCGCAGCTACTCCCGTTAATTTTAATCTTATCGTTAACGCTTAGCCTTTCTTTACAAACACAGATTTAGGCTGCTTACATACCGGGCAGGTATAATCATCCGGCAGTTCTTCAAAAGGCACTTCTCCATCGTACTCATATCCACAGACACCGCAGACATATTTTGTCCCTGTTGCTGCAGGCTGTTCTTCTGCAATATAAGTAGGTGCATTCTTAGGGCTCTTACCCTTGATGACATTGTGATAGTATGCATAAGTCATGGCATCGTCCTGCTTCAGAACATCTGCATCCACTACCTTGCCCAGGAATACAGTGTGGGTGGATGTCTCCATCTTGTCAACCACTTCACACACAATGTAAGCGCAGGCATCGGCCACTACCGGCATATATCCCTTGACCAGACTCTCCACCTCATCGAACTTATTATTGTCTCTTCCGCTCTTAAAACCAAAGGTACCAATGATGCCGGGATCAGAATGCTCGCCCAGAATGGAGATAGCAAATCTGCCTGTATCCTGAATGCACTGATTGGTATAGTTGTCATGATTGATGCTGACTGCTATAGTGGCGGGGTCAGAGGTGATCTGCATAGCGCTGTTAGCTGTACATCCTGTGGCTCTTCCATTATCCCAGGTACTTACTACATATACTCCGTAAGATAACTGTCTGAAAGCATTTTTATTCATCTGTTTTCTCCTCCTTGATAATGATTCCTATTTTTATAGTATCCTACTTTTTTCTTTTCTGCAAGTGTATTTTAATTTTATATTGTAATAAGTCCCACAACATGATATACTAATCATACAATTACTAATCACTCAATTAGTAATTGTATGATTAGCAATATTTATTAACCTCTTTCTTAGCCAATAGTTATAATCAATTTTTAATAAAATATTATGTAAAAGGGAGAGCTGTCATGTTTGTAGGACGAGAAAAAGAACTTCAAAAGCTTAATTTATTATACCAAAGCGACCACTTTGAATTTGCCGTTTTTTACGGTCGCAGGCGAGTAGGAAAAACAACCTTAATTAAAGAATTCATCAAAGATAAAGATGCCTTTTATTATATGGCAGTGGAGGGTACTCAGGCTGAGAATCTTTTTGGCTTATCCGGTGCCATTATATCGCCAAATACCGGATTGTCTTTCTCCTCTTACGAAGACCTGCTTAAGCACATCGATTTCCTCTGCTCCGACAAGCGACAGATCCTCGTAATTGATGAGTATCCCTATCTGGCAGCTTCTTATCCTGCCATCTCCTCGTTACTGCAGAGCCACATCGACAATACCTGGCAGCATAGCCGACTCTTTTTGATCCTGTGCGGCTCCTCCATGAGTTTTATGGAAAATCAGGTTCTTGGTTACAAAAGTCCATTATACGGCAGACGCACTGCACAATTTAAGCTTCATCCTTTTACCTATTTTGAGGCTAGACAGATGCTGACTGCATATACCACTGAAGAGCAGGCTATTTTTTATGGAATTACCGGAGGCATTCCGGAGTATCTCAGGCGGATACGTCCTTCAGAGGATCTGGATACCAATATTACAGAGCTTTTCTTTGATGAAAGCGGACGTCTGTTTGAAGAGCCCTCTAATCTTTTAAAACAGGAACTGAAGGAACCTGCTACTTATCATTCCATTATTTCTGCCATTGCCTCCGGGCACAGCAGAATCAATGAGATTGCTACCAAAACAGGGCTGGAGACGAGTGGCTGCAGCAATCAGATTTCTGCCCTGCTTTCTCTTGGAATTGTAAGAAAAGAAATTCCTGTCACAGAAAAGGAAAGTAGTCGCAAAACATTATACAGCCTGAACGATACTATGTTTTTATTCTGGTATCGATTTGTCAGACCAAACATCAGCGCCATTTCAAGAGGTGCCGGTTCCTCTATATATGATAACCTTGTAAAACCACAACTGCCGGATTTTATGGGAAAGATATTTGAAGAAATCTGCAAACAGTATCTATTTCTGCCGACAATGTACTCTACTCTGCCTTTTCCCGTAGGCAATCTGGGAAGATGGTGGGGAAGCAATCCTTTCACCAAAAAGCAGGAAGAATTGGATCTCATGGCTGTTTTGGATAATCAAGCATTGCTTGGCGAGTGCAAATGGAAGAATACACCTGTTGATACAGCTGTAATTGAAAAATTGCTGGAGCGCGGTGCTCTGTTTCCTTACCAACAAAAATGGTATTATATTTTCTCCAAAACCGGCTTTACTGACAAGGCCATGGAATATGGCAGCAGCCATAGAATTGTGATGATATCTTTTGATGAAATGAACGATTTTATTTTGGGGCTTGACAGTCACCCCTAAAAACAGTACAATAATAAAGCCGTACATTGTCCGGGGTGCCCGGTCGCAATGATGAAGTCTGGTCTTACGCAATGGAAATCTACGAACCGTGTCAGGATGGGAACATAGCAGCACTAAGTAGAACCTTCCATGTGCCGTAAGGGTGCCGGGTGGAGTTGTGGCCGGGTCCGGCGTGTGCGGTATTTGTATATTTAAAACAGTTCAGCCGCGACTTTGTGAATGGCGCATCTGAACTGTTACGTATCTTTACAGTAAAATGAGGTTCTTTATGTCAATAGATTTACATCAGAACTTTTCCCTGTTGAGTGACTGTACGTTATGTCCCCGCAATTGTCATGTGGACAGATTATCCGGAAAATGCGGCTACTGTGGACAAACTGCCGAAATCCGCGCTGCCAGAGCGTCCCTTCATATGTGGGAGGAGCCATGTATTTCCGGTTCTGCCGGATCAGGCACTGTATTTTTCAGCGGATGTAATTTGAAATGCGTTTTTTGCCAGAATCATAACATTGCTGTGGGCAAAGCAGGACAACCTGTAACTGTACAGCATCTGGCTGATATTTACCTGTCGCTCCAGGATAAAGGTGCCAATAACATCAATCTGGTCACTCCATCGCATTTTGTGCCCCAGATTTGTGACAGTCTTGCACTTGCAAAATCGAAGGGCCTGACCCTCCCTGTGGTCTATAATACCGGCAGTTATGAACATGTGGATACTTTAAAGCTCCTGAATGGGTTGGTGGATGTCTACTTGCCGGATTTAAAATATTTTTCTCCGGAAATTTCTCTGCGTTATTCTTATGCTGCTGATTATTTTGAAAAAGCATGCGCTGCTATTGCTGAAATGTTCCGGCAGGTTGGAACTCCTGTTTTCCACCATGGAACAGTTTACCGTGACGATTTGGCAGAGGCTGCTGACGCTCTTTCTGAATCCTATGCTCCCAAAGGACACGTTCGTCCCGAACCCGGCATCATGACCCGTGGTGTCATCGTCCGGCACTTAATTCTCCCCGGACAGACAAAGGACTCCAAGAAAATCCTTCGTTACCTTCATACCACTTACGGCAATGACATTTATATCAGTATCATGAACCAGTACACACCTTTGCCACATGTGGCTGCTATCCCGGAACTGAATCGTAAAGTAACTTCTCAGGAATATGAGCGCATCCTTGATTTTGCATTGCGTATCGGAATAGAAAACGGCTTCTTCCAGGAAGGAGAAGCCGCCAGTGAAAGTTTTATACCGGAATTTGACGGAAGCGGGCTGTGAGAGACTTCTCACAGCTCTATTTTTATCATAAAGTATCCGAAATCACCATCCATGGCAGGTTCTTTCTTACATTCGAAGCTCTCAAAGCCAAACATAATAGCAACCTGCTTTTCTCTCTCAAAGAAGTTCCCAGGCACTCCAAGATAGAACATTTCCTCGCCTCTTTTCACGGTCCTGGCCAGTATCAGATGTCCATAATTGTAAAAGCCATGAAGCAGGAAACTGTTGGAAATCAGGCGGTAATGTTTCTTTGGCAGCACAACAAAGTCATTTGGCCCGATCGAGAGGTAATCCCTGTCGTCATGAAATGGTGAAATATGGGGATAGATATCAGCTAGTTGCTTCCATTTATCTTCATTTAGTCTGGGCGGCATGGACGGCTCTGTTGCCGCCACCTCTGTGGCAGAAGGCTTTACAGTGAAATCTTCAACACTGGGAGGTCCTGCGGCAACAACTTCTGATGTCAGAGGCTCTGAACAGAGTGGCTCTTTCACTGATGTTTCTGTAATAAGTGACTCTGTGACGAAATTCTCTGTATCAGACGGTCTTGAAGTGGAGCCCTCTGCGTAAGCCGGCTCCTTGAATGTTGAAAGCATTTCTTCTGCCGATGCTATTAAATGAGGCACATCCTCTTCCATTGTGGCAACCGGTTCAGCCTTACTCCTCTCCGCAGCATGCTCCTGAGTGCCATTCTCCTGCTTTTGACTTTCCTCTCTCTCATCCTCCCGCCACCGGCACAATAGCTCCCGATTCTTTCCAAGGCTGATTCGAATACTCCTCAGTTCTTCATAACCGATTCCTTCACACAATTGGTCTGTTGGAATACGCCTGCAGCCCAGATTTCCTTTACCTGACAGGAAGGTGATACTGCCTAATACTCCCTGTTCCTGCATACCCAACACATGCACCTCTCTGGTACAGTTTTCTGAAGGATGCAGTCCTGTCACGTTGACCTGAATATTACAGACTTTGTCAATGACTTCTATTTTGACAAATCCGGCACTGCGGATTTTTTCTCCATTCTCTAAATATTCCAGATATCTGATTTGCTTATCATAAAACATAAAATACCCCCTGAACATACACTGGCAGTCCGGCCGATTGCCGACCACTTTCACTGCTTATTGCAGTATATGCAGGGGGTTGTCTTTCATATTACTAATTATTGAAATTAAGCGAATATTCGCAATCCGCGAATTCAACTCCTTCGCTTATCATATATGCTGCGGTTGAATTGTATCGCCTAGTACTCCTGGCTATCCAGATATTTCATATAGTTTACGACCATCAGTGCAATTTTGAAGGTCAATGCATCTTCAAAGTTACGCAGATCCAGGCCGGTAGTCTTTTGAATCTTCTCAATTCTGTATACCAGTGTATTACGATGTACAAACAGCTGTCTGGACGTCTCAGACACATTCAGGTTATTATCAAAGAATTTATTAATGGTAGTCAATGTCTCATCATCAAAGTCAAGCGGCACATTGTCCCCAAAAATTTCGTCAATAAAGATTCTGCACAAGTTGATGGGCAGCTGATAAATCAGACGACCGATACCAAGGGTGCTGTAAGCCACCACATTCTTCTCTGCATAGAAAATCTTTCCAACATCTAATGCCAGCTTAGCTTCCTTGTAAGATTTAGACACATCCTTCAGTTCCGGAACAATGGAGCCGAAAGCGACTCTCACATTCAGCATAGCCTCTGTATTCATCATTGCCACGATCGTATTAGCAATCTCTTCCAATTCCTCATGTGCAGCATCTGCTTCCACCGATTTGATGAGGATTACGCTGCTTTCATCAACTGCTGTTATGTAATCGCCGCTCTGGGTTGAGAACATTCCCTTCAAAAGCTCTGTTACAATTCCATCTTTCTCCATCTTGGTCTCTACCAGGAAAACTGCACGGGGTGCAGACACTTCAATGTGAAGTTTCTTCGCTCTGTTGTAGATATCTACCAGAAGCAGATTATCTAAGAGCAGGTTCTGGAAGAAGTTATTTCGGTCGAATCTTTCCTTATATGCAACTGCAAGATTCTGAATCTGACATACTGCAATCTTACCTATCATATAGGCATCATCGCCCAGACCTCTTGCCACAAGCACATATAAAAGTTCTCCCTCATCGAGAATCTTCAGCAGATGGTGCGGTCCTATCACCTGACTGTCGGCCGGTGAGTTGGCAAAGCCTGACACCAGGCTGGGTGTAATATCTGACATTTCTGTTGTAGATGCTATCGTGCCTCCCGATAAATCGTATACGTTTAAATCCACTTTAGTAATAGCCTTAAGTTCATCAATGCTTGTTTGAATCGTCTGGCTTGAAATCATAGTTCCTCCAATCTGCTCTGCTGTAAAACAAGACTTGTATTATATTCTTACTGATTGAATCCAGTTTATCTAAAATTATATATTAATGATACAATATTTCATAATTCTATGCAAGAAAAATCTCGATGAAAAAAGTATGAACTATTGCGTTCACACCCGCGCCATTTGCAAAGCCTCACCTGTCTGACGTGTAAACTGTTATTTTTAAAAAGGGCTGTGCCTTTGCACAGCCCCAATAATGTCTTATGAAAAGAGTTCTGACTAGTTGGTGATAACCTGCTCGGTCTCTTTGTCGAATACGTGAATCTTCTCAACATCGAAAGCGAACTTAACGCTGTCGCCAGGTCTAGCAGTTGTTCTGGGATCAACTCTTGCAGTGATAGGGAACTGATCCAGATCAAAGTATAAGTAAACTTCTGCACCAAGCAGCTCGTATACTCTTACGGTAGAAGTAAATACGCTGTTAGGTGAAGACTCGATAAACATCTGAGAATCATAGATGTCTTCAGGACGGATACCGAATACAACGGTCTTTCCATTGTAGCCGCCATCGATCAGCTTCTTGGACTTCTCAGGAGGAAGAGGAATGCTGTGACCTGCGATTTCCAGGCTAGCAACATCGCCAGCTACCTTAACAGTAGCATCCAGGAAGTTCATCTGAGGAGATCCCATGAATCCTGCTACGAACAGGTTCTGAGGCTTCTCATACAGGTTCTGAGGAGTATCTACCTGCTGGATAACACCATCTTTCATAACTACGATTCTGGTACCAAGGGTCATAGCCTCAGTCTGGTCATGTGTAACGTAGATGATGGTGGTTCCCAGTCTCTCATGCAGCTTAGCGATCTCAACACGCATCTGTACACGCAGCTTAGCATCCAGGTTGGACAGAGGTTCGTCCATCAGGAATACCTTAGGATTACGTACGATAGCACGTCCCATAGCTACACGCTGTCTCTGACCACCGGACAGAGCCTTCGGCTTACGATCAAGCAGCTGTGTCAGGTCAAGGATCTTAGCAGCTTCTTTAACCATCTTATCGATTTCATCCTTCGGAACTTTTCTTAACTTAAGACCGAAAGCCATGTTATCATATACTGTCATATGAGGATACAGAGCGTAGTTCTGGAATACCATCGCGATATCTCTGTCCTTAGGCTCTACATCGTTAACTACTCTGTCACCGATCTTCAGTTCACCGGAAGAGATATCTTCCAGACCAGCGATCATACGAAGAGTGGTGGACTTACCACATCCTGAAGGACCTACGAAAATGATGAACTCTTTGTCTGCGATCTCAAGGTTGAAGTTTTTAACAGCTTCGAAACCGTTGGGATAAACTTTGCAAATGTTCTTTAAGGATAAACTTGCCATTTTAAAATGCCTCCCTATATGTATTATTGTGCCGGAACCCCCGACTTGAATCTAAAAACAGTATACCTGAACCGACCGTTTTTGGCTATACCAGTATTCCACAAACTTTTTTAGAAAGCTTATTAATTTTGCTTAAAATTCACTTTGTAAAAAATACCTATCGACAGATTGAACAAACCGTTTCATTTTAAACTATGCACATTGTCCATCCGAACCCTTAAAAGCCCATTTTCGGCGTCAGATGCCCGTTTTCATTGGGCAGTTATACCGTTTCGGCCCCCTCACGGCTGCCCGAATTATAACGTTTCTCCTGAAATTTCGTTTATTCTTCAACAGCGGTATCCGCGTTTGCTGCCTGCGTATCCTCTTCAACCGCGGCCGCCGTCTCCTGCTCTGTCTGCTGCGCTCTCTGCTCAGCTTCCAGCGCTTCCTGCTTTAAGCGCTCTTCTTCCACAATGAAGGAAAGCGGCGCAAGTTCATCGGGATCGGTGTTTTCTTCCTCTTCTGCAGGCTCAAAACGTTTGAAAATCTTCACAAACTGTAAGCTGCTCAGATAGGCCACCGCAGAAATTCCCAGCAAAAACAGCACCGGGAGAACCTGCATGCTCACCAAAAGCAAAAGAACCGGCAAAAGATGAATGACCAGAATCAGAATACTTCTGGGCAGACTCATGATGCTCATCAGGAAGGAATTTTTAATGGTCTGCTTCACCGTATTATCAAATCTGGACAGAACCGGGAATATGTAAAGGCCTCCAAGCAGTAAAAGCACCGTGATCACACAGATAACCACCTTCATGATCGTTGCCAGCTGTCCTGTTATACTTCCGCCGAAAAGAACCATCAGATCCACTGCAATGATGACAATTACCGCCAGCATGATCAGCCAGATGATCAGCGCCTGACGGAAATTCTGCTTAAAGGATTTGAAGTAGTTCTGAATGATGTAAGGGTCATCGCCCTTTGCCATTTTGATTGTAACGTAATAAAGTGCCGTAATGGCAGGACCTGCGGTCACAATCGGAATGCATAGCAGAAGTGTGATGATATTTAAAATCATCAGATTTGCAACCTTGGTCAGAAACAGCATGACCGGGCTGTCCAGGTTAAATAGTTTCATTTGTACTCTCTCTCTTTCCTGTTTTATATATTTACGGCAGTATGGCTGCGAACAGGGCTATGGTCCGCCGGGCGAATCATAACCTTCTTCGCAGCCGGAGCTGTCGTTACTCCACCAGATTGTTTAAAGGCAGTCCATGTTCTACAGCATAGGCATTCTCCAGGGTCTCCGTGGCAATTGCCTGCATGGCCTCCACCGTGAAAAATCCCATATGGGATGTCACAAGCACATTCGGGAATGTGGTCAGTCTGGCAAGATTCTCATCCTGCATGATGTCTGCGGATTTATCCTCAAAGAAAAGTCCCTCCTCTTCTTCATAAACATCCAGACCCACACCGCCAAACTTTTTTTCTTTTAATGCTTCAATCAGACTCTCCGTGTCCACCAGGCCGCCTCTGGATGTATTTACCAGATAGACGCCATCCTTCATCATAGCAATGGTATTTTTGTTAATCAGATGTTTCGTACCTTCTGTCAGCGGGCAGTGCAGAGAAATAAAGTCCGATTTTGCCAGAAGTTCTTCCATTTCAACATATTTTACATCCAGTCCCGGATTGGGGTAGGGATCGTAAGCCAGCACCTGCATGTTAAATCCCTTGAAAATCCGGATCATCGCCTGCCCGATTTTGCCCGTGCCGATGACTCCGGCAACCTTATGATTTAAATCCGTGCCGATAAAACCATTGATATTCATATTGAAATCCCTGGTTCTGTTATATGCCTTATGGGTATAACGGTTCACGGTCAGCAGCATGGCCATCGCATATTCTGCCACAGCTTCCGGGCTGTAGCTGGGCACTCGAAGCACCGGAATGCGCCCTCTGGCTGCGCCGATGTCCACATGATTAAAACCGGCGCTTCGCAGAAGCAGGGCTTTCACCCCCATCCCGCAGAGCTGATCAATCATTTGAGCGCTGACATGATCATTTACAAAAATGCAGACAGCATCATGTCCTTTTGCCAGATAAACGGTATCCTCATTAAAGGGCAGCTCTATAAAATGCATGTCGTATCCATAATCTTTTCCCATTGGTTCAAACCAGATTCTGTCATATGGTTTGGTAGAAAAAAAAGCAATTTTCATATGTCTCTCCTTCTCTGTCCTGAACATCGGTGTACAGACGTTACCCACAGTATTGCTTATTTATGAAAAGATATTCTGAAAAAAGGAAACCACACTGGTTTTCAAATCCTTCCAGAAATTCTTTGCGGTATCCTCAACCGCAGCCTTAGCCGCTTCTTTTGCAGGTTCCACAAAATTTTCCTTCAGAATTTCCTCGGCGTGATCAGCCATCTCATCTCCGTAGGTTTCATACATTTCCTGAAGCTTATCGTTAATTTCTTCTCCGTTTTCCTCATACAGCTTTCTGGCCGTATCAATAACGGTTTCAGAATTCAGTCCCATATCGTTGAGCTTTTTCAGCACACCGGCGACCTGCTCTCTGACGCCTTCATCCAGCGTATAATCAAACTTCTCTTCCCCTTCATCAATCGCTTCCTGAATTTTCTCTTCGCTTTTGAAGGAACCATCATCCCATTTTTCTTTTACAAAATCCAGAAGTTCCGAAACCGTCTCGTTCGATGCTGCGGCCGAATCCGTCTCCGACGCCTCTGCAACCACCGGGCTCATCACCAGACAGGCTGAAAGCGCAAACGCTGTCATATACTTACCATATTTTTCAATATTTCTCATTCATTCACTCCACAATTTTTTTGATCCAGGAAAGAATGTCTGCTTCCACTTCTTCCCTGCCGATTTCATTTAATACTTCATGACGCATGCCGGAATATAATTTGCATTCCACCCGCTGCATTCCCAGCTTCTGAAACTCTGCCGCCACACGCTCCACTGCTTTTCCGTAATCGCCAACCGGATCTTTATCGCCTGACAAAAACAGTACCGGCAGCTCTTTGGGCATTTTCTGCAAATCTTCCTTTTTATATAAGCGGTCCATCAATTCGAACAGCGTAGCAAAACCATTTATCGTGAAAGTAAATCCGCACAGCGGATCTGCAATATACTTCTGCACTTCCTGTTCGTCCCTGGATAACCAGTCTTTCTCTGTAGCAGGGTCAGCAATCTGTTTATTGTAGCTTCCAAATGCCATCTTATCCAGAAATGCGCTTTTGTGCTTCTCCCCCTGCACAAGGCCCAGAAGCTTTGAAAGCAGTCCGGCAAATTTCACCGCCATCTGAGGCATCATGCCGGTTCCCATGATGATGGCACCGTCAATGCCGCTGCCATATCGCTGCAGATAGTTGCGAAGCATAAAAGAGCCCATGCTGTGTCCCAGAATCAGGTAAGGTATTCCCGGATACTGCTCCTGAACAGTTTTCTTCAGGCGATGAACATCTCTGATCACAACTGTAGCAGGATCATGGCTGCAGAAAAATCCCAGCGGATGATCCGCCTTTCCATTTTTATCGGAAACGCTCAGCCCGTGTCCCAGGTGATCCTGAGCTGCAACCAGAATTCCCTCTTTGGCAAGCACCTCTGCCAGCCTTTCATATCTGGCGCTATATTCAGCCATTCCGTGCACGATCTGCAGAATGCAGACAGGCTTCGCATCCGGAATCCACTTTATCGCATGAATTCTTGTCTCACCATCTCTGGAATCAAAATAAAACTCTTCTTTTGTCATCTGCTGTCTCCCCCAAATACCAAAGCCGCAGTCAGAGGATTGCACACTGTCCCCTTTGTGAACAGTATTTTCCTCTTCTGCGGCCCCTCATTGTTTTATATTACCACACTTTTTCCAAATGCGCTATCCTTATCAGCAGATTTCTGCTCCTGCAGGCATTTCTTTTTCAGGCGTCACCAGCGCAAGATTACCCTCTGCATCCTCAGCGCATAAGAGCATGCCTTCGGAAAGAACGCCGGCAAGCTTTGCAGGCTTTAAGTTCACCAAAACCATAACCTTCTTGCCCACCATCTCTTCCGGGCTGTAGTGCTGCTTGATGCCGGAAACAATCTGTTTTACCTGGCTGCCGATCTTCACCTGAGAACAAAGCAGCTTCTTTGACTTCGGCACAGCTTCACATTTGATGATCTCGCCTACCTGGAACTGCAGCTTTTCAAAATCATCAAAAGTGATTTCCGGTTTTGCTTCGATGTCAATCACAGCTTCCTCTTTGGCTTCTTCTTTCTGTTCTTCCGCATTTCCGGTCTCGCCTTGTGCCTCTGCTCTTCTTGCAGCGAACATGGCATCCGCCTTTTCCACAACTTCTTTCACATCCAGTCTTGCGAACAG
Source organism: Lachnospiraceae bacterium (assembly GCA_017482485.1). Taxonomy (GTDB): domain Bacteria; phylum Bacillota; class Clostridia; order Lachnospirales; family Lachnospiraceae; genus Gallintestinimicrobium. The sequence continues at coordinate 2,662 of JAFUMV010000082.1, read as the reverse complement.
AATTTCAGGCTTCTCGATCACCTTGTTTCCGGAAGGATATTTGCCGAATGTCAGACAGTCTTCAAAGCTGCGAAGCTCTGTATTTAACTGTCTCGCAATGTTTGCTGCTGTTGTGGGCATAAAGGGCTCAAGTAAGGATGCGCCGATCATGATGCCTTCCACCAGATTGTAAAGTACCGTAGAAAGACGGTCTGCCTTTTCCGGATCCTTCGCCAGTACCCAGGGTTCTGTCTCATCGATATACTTGTTGCAGCGTTTGAACAGCGTGAAAATCTCCGTGATGGCATCTGCCACACGCAGGGTTTCCATCTTCTTTTCCACACGATCATAGGTGTCTGCTGCAACAGCTTTCAGATCGGCATCCACGTCACCGACCACGCCCTTGTCGGCCACAATGCCGCCAAAGTATTTGTTGCTCATGGAAATAGTGCGGTTTACCAGGTTGCCCAGAGTGTTTGCCAGATCGGAATTCAAGCGTTCTACCAGCAGTTCCCAGCTGATAACCCCATCATTTTCAAAAGGCATCTCATGCAGCACGAAATAACGAACCGCATCCACACCGAAGAAATCTACAAGGTCATCTGCGTAGATTACATTGCCCTTTGATTTGCTCATCTTGCCGTCCCCCTGCAGCAGCCAGGGATGACCGAATACCTGCTTGGGCAGAGGCTCACCTAACGCCATCAGGAAAATGGGCCAGTAAATGGTATGGAATCGAATGATGTCCTTACCAATCAGATGCAGATCTGCAGGCCACAGCTTTTTGTACTGGTCTGTGCTGTTGCCGTCAGCATCGTATCCGATGCCGGTGATATAGTTGGTCAGCGCGTCCAGCCATACATAAACCACGTGCTTGTCGTCAAAATCAACCGGAACGCCCCACTTGAAGGAAGTTCTGGAAACGCACAGATCCTGCAGGCCGGGAAGCAGGAAATTATTCATCATCTCGTTCTTACGGGATACGGGCTGAATGAACTCCGGATGGGTGTTAATATGGTCGATCAGCTTCTGTGCATACTTGCTCATTTTAAAGAAATATGCTTCTTCCTTTGCCGGCTTACATTCTCTGCCGCAGTCAGGACACTTGCCGTCTTTTAACTGTGACTCTGTCCAGAAGGACTCACAGGGAGTACAGTACATGCCTTCATAAGCACCTTTGTAAATATCGCCCTGATCGTACAGTCTCTTAAAAATCTTCTGCACCTGTTTCTTGTGCGCAGGGTCGGTGGTACGGATGAACTTGTCATAGGAGGTTCCCATCAGGTCCCAGATCTCCTTAATACCGCCTGCTGCCTTATCCACATATTCCTGAGGTGTCACGCCTGCTGCCGCAGCCTTTAATTCCACCTTCTGTCCATGTTCATCTGTGCCGGTCTGGAAAAATACATCATAACCGTCTTTTCTCTTAAATCTTGCGATGCTGTCTGCCAGCACTGCCTCGTAGGTGTTGCCGATGTGGGGCTTGCCGGATGCATAGGCAATTGCTGTTGTAATGTAATACTTACCTTTGCTCATTTTATTTCTCCTTTTTCAATAGTATGCGCGCCGTGCGCTGTTTTACGGAAATAAAGACAAAATTTCTCAGTGTGCGGGCGGGTTGCGAAGCAACAACTTCCACTCCGCGAGCTGCGCACCCTCCGCGTCGAGCGCGATCGCGAAGCGACAATTTCACCGCGCGCGAGTACGCATCGTTGCGCGAAGCGCATTTTTGCTCTACAGGAATTTTCGGAGAAAATTCCTGTAGAGCAAAAAAGCCCGCCCTCCTTATATAAATAAAGAAGACGGGCATATTGTCCGTGTTACCACTTCTCTTCACACTGCCCTCACGGGAAGTGCCTTAGCAGGTACTGTAATGCTGCTGTCAAAATGCTTATCCTCGCTGTTTCTTCTGCATTCAATACCCTGCCGCTGTAACAGGCGGATCCTGTCGCAGCCTAACCGTCTGCCGACGGGTCGGTGCGCCGCTTGGGAGCCATGTTCAATCTGTTTCCATTCAGGTTCTCTCAGCATCTCTGCCTTCTGCAGCCGTCCATCGAACGATTGCGCTGCGCATAGCACTCCACATCGTCGCATTCGAACCGGGCCTCCGGCAGTTTTAAACCCTTCTCTGTAAAACTTCCTCAGACTTACTCTCTCCTTCATTGCATTTGCTGATGAAATCACTGGTTTCAATGTAGCACAAATAAAATATCCTGTCAACCAAACAAGCCAAATCTCATTTGCAGGCACCAGGCTGGGCGCCCGTAATGAACTTATTTACCCTGATTCGGCGCTTCAACATTGTCTTTTTTGGAGTTTATTATATTTTTTTCATTTTCTCTTCAGAGTTTTTAAGAGTATCTTTATGGTACAGTCACACATTGGACACATTTTCCCGGTATTATAGGCTTCAGATAGTTGAACAACTCACTATCTCCCCCCTCATAAGAAACAGGAAACGGCCTCCGGAACTTCCGGGGCCGTTTTCTGTTGACCTACAGGCAAAAAAAGGGGCTGTGAAAAAAGCATTCCCTAAAAAAGAATCGAGTAGGAGGCGGTGACTAACCGCCGTCCTCTCACACCACCGTGCATACCGTTCGGTACACGGCGGTTTCAATAGTTGACGTGCATAGACTGGTACACTGAGGTTAAATCATAAAATCCCCAGTTTATCAGTCTTTCT
>JAFUMV010000081.1 GCA_017482485.1 Lachnospiraceae bacterium | reverse complement strand
TTCGATAAACATAGCGCGCTCCCGTAAATACATATGTGCCAACATAATAATCATATCATAAAACCATAAAAAAAGCAAGGAAAACCTTGCAAAATAAGGAAAATCTTATATGGTCTTAGTTATGGAAGTGGCAAACTCCGGTTATACCATATCGTTTTCCGTGAAGCAATGTTTTCTGATTTTTTCAGTTAATAATCAGAATTTTCTGACAATTATTTTTTATTAAATTGCTCACCATGCATTTCTTCTTTGGTACAACCTCACAAAACAGGCGTTTGTTTTTTTGATTTTTTTCTTTTCCAGATTTTGTAAAACATCTTGTGGATAATGTGTATAACTTCGTGTATAACTCTTGAAACCCTTAAAAGCTGAGCTTTTCATTGTGGATAACTTTGTGTACGAATTTCGATCTTTTTCTCCACATTTCCACATTTTTGTGCAATTTTACAAAATCTTTATTTACTTTACATAACGTATTGACAGATAATTTGTCAGATTTCCTCTGTAATTTCGATCGGGCTGTAACGAAGGCGTACGCGGATTCCCTGGCTGTAATTGCCGAATCCGTTTCCAAACAATGTCATGCCTCCCACATATTCGGAATCTTCTTTCACTTCCATCCGAAACCGCAGCATACTTCTGGAATCCAGCCTGAAATCACCGATTTTCACATCAGATATTTTCAGTCCGTCCACAAACGTTCCTTTATAGTTGATGGTCAGCGTTTTTAACAGCCCATACTGGTTCCAGTTTGCAAACCACCAGTCCGGCGTAAACATGCCCCGCACATCCCCAAAATCCCCGGGCGAGGTCCAGACGCCGATGGGCGTATCATTCAAAGAAAAGGTTAGTCGGAAGGCCAGTAATTATTCACGCCGGAGGCTTCGCTGGACAGCTCCATGGAGAAGGTGAGCTCATCGATTTTCTGCGCCGCCGGAAGAACATTAGGTATCAGGTATTCCACATAGCCTCTGGAGAGCCACAAAATGCCCGCGTTGATGCGATCGGGATGCGCGAAGTATCTGGGATCGTCCACCTCTCCGATCAGGGTTTTGGTGGTGGCGATGCCACAGGTGGGAAAGGCGCTGTAATCCGCATAATGGCCGATGGGGATTTCGGCCTCGTAAACGCCGGCTTCCCTGCTTTTCTCTTCGGGCACAATATCCACGATAATGCGGTCCTGCTTCACGCGGCAGACCTTCTGGTTGCCGTGGCCGATGAAGTCCGCGGTCACGCGGATCAGCCCTGCGTCCTCCATTTTTTTGATGTGACCGGTGAGAGCGCCGTTGGTGATGTTCAAGGCAGCTGCCAGCTCGTTCATGTTCATTTCCTTATTTTCCATCAAAAGACGGATGATATTCACCCGCACTTCGGAGCCAAGGGCTTTGAACAGCTCCACTCCGTCTTCCAGATTTTTGATATACAGCATAGTTTTTCTCCGTATGCACGCTTTTCTTATTCACTGTTGTCCACACCTGCATTTCATTTTCCGCGCGGTTTGCCCACATGTATTTCACCACTTCTTATAAGGGCACTTATTCTTTTTCACCGCAGCCCGAAGCTCTACATAGCAGCCGCAGGCAAGACAGGTTCCCGCCTCCAAATAGTCGCATTGTTTGCAGACGCAGAGGCGTTCTTCGTAGCTTTTCTGCGCCGTTTTTAAGTCCGCATCCATAAGTTCAATGCAGCGGTGAAGCTGTTTCATATAGGCTTCTTCGTCCATCTCTCTGAGCAGGCATTTCAGGCAAGGCTTTTTTTCCATCTGCACGCACTCCTTCACCTGCTTTTATAAAAGCTGCAGGCTGATCACACTGCAGGCGGGAATGGTAAAAGATGCGCCTCTGTCATTCAGGGTCACTTCATCAAAATCTTCTTCCTTCACCGCATCGGGCTTTTCGAAGGTGTTGTAAGCGTCCATTTTTCCTGTCAGGATCGAGGCTTTTGCGGATGCAGGTTTCTTTTCTGCCAAAATAACCTCAACAGGACAGCTGTCTGTCAGAGACAGGTTGGCCAGGGTCACGGTTATTGTGCCGTCAGCTCCTGCGGATACGGATTCCTGCAGGTTGGGAACCTTATATTCTTCTGTGCCGATTTCACAGACATCCGCCAGGCAGCTTTCCAGAAGCTGTGCGCCCTGGTGCTTTTTGTACATGCGGAACACGTGGTAGGTAGGGGTCAGCAGAATCTTTTCGCCCTCGGTCAGGACAACCGCCTGCAGAACGTTCACCATCTGTGCAATGCATGCCAGTTTCACCCGGTCGCAGTGCCTGTTGAATATGTTCAGGTTCAGCGCAGCAACCAGCGCGTCACGCATGGTGTTCTGCTGGTATAAAAATCCGGGATTGGTGCCGGGCTCCACGTCATACCAGGTTCCCCACTCGTCAATCATCATGCCGATCTTTTTCTCCGGATCAAACTGATCCATGATCGCGCCATGCATATGGATCAGTTCTTCCATGAACAGGGTCTTTTTCAGAGTCAGATACCAGTCCTTCTGATCGAACTTCGTAGCGCTGCCCTTGTGCTGCCAGTCATGAGGAACGGTATAATAATGCAGGGACAGACCGTTCATGTGGCCGTGATCATTTTTCCGAAAACAGGTCTTTAACACATTTTCGGTCCAGTCGGTATCGTCCGCATTGGCGCCGCAGCAGATTTTTGCGATGGGCGCACTATTGTTGTACTGGCGCACATAGGTCTGATATCTACGGTACAGATTGCCGTAGTACTCAGGAGTCATGTTGCCGCCGCAGCCCCAGTTTTCATTGCCCACACCGAAATAATCCACCTTCCAGGGCTTTCATGGCCGTTTGCCTTACGCAGATTCGCCATGGGAGAAATGCCGTCAAAGGTCATGTACTCCACCCACTCGCTCATTTCCTGCACGGTGCCGCTTCCCACATTGCCGTTCACATAGGTCTTGCAGCGCAGCACCGAAATGCCCATTTTCTTTAACGCCTCCACAACATCTGTGCGCATGCCGTTTTTGTTGGGAATGCCGGAATCCTCTTTCACGTACAGGCCTTCATAGATGCATCTTCCGAGATGTTCGGAAAAGTGGCCGTAGATCTCAGGACTAATGGTGCCTTTTTTATTGGTCTCAAATCCCGCAGAATTTCTCTGCGAGATTTTTCACATTTCTGTTCCTCAGAACATTCCATCCGTCAACCCCTGTTTACATGCTGCCGCACCCTCAACATCCTCCACGGCATACTGCAGATATTTCACCTTCATATCCTCTGTCAGATCGCAATGCCCTCTTCCCGGAACAATATCATAGGTTAAGTCATATCCGCTTTGGCGCATTTTCTCCACAAAAACATCCGAATGGCTTTCTTTATTCACCGCCCGATCCTCACTGCAGTGGAAAATGTGATATTTCACCTGCGGCAGCTTTCCGATAAGATGCAGCGGCGAAATGGAACGAAGCACCTCATCCAGCGTTCCATTCTCATAATACAGCGCGCTGTACATGGTGCGCGGAAGATCCGGCCGTTCTGTGAAATGGAACACCGCATCACACACCGGACAGTTCGCAACGCAGGATACCGGCGTTCTCTTCGCATAAGACATGTAAACCAGCGCAGACTGCCCTCCCATACTTCCACCGGTGGAAACGACGGGAACCTCATCTTCCAGGCCGTATCTGTCAACTAAAACATCCAGAATTTCATCGGTATACGCTGCTGCCTGCCGGTTCATCCAGGCCCATGGATTGTTGTAAGGCACAACATAGAGAATTCCTTTTTCCGCAAAAAACTTTCCTTCCGCTGTATCCGCATCAAACATGTCCTGGGTGCCCAGCCCAAAAAAGGAAACAACAATGCCGCGAACCGGCTGTTTGCATATTTGATCGTTCACATATGCAAAACTTCGCAGGCTCTCATAAGTAATCATTTTTTCCATGAAAAAACACCTCTTTTCATCTCAAAGCAGCACAGAGTAAATTTCCTCGCCGCCGTTTACAAAAACTTCGAGAATGAACGCATCGCGCAGAATCTTCAGATCGGTGACTTTTCCGGTATAGACCAAAGGATCACGGCCTGTTCTTTCGATGATGAAACCGTTCCCGGTCCTTTGAACCGCCGGATCGCTGTCCATTAAAAGATGCTGCACTTCCTCCACAGGATAACCGTACACTTTCCCGTCCTTAAGGCGAAGTTCCCGGGGAACGGACATACAGCCCACATCCTTTTGGGCATAGCCATCATAAGGCCAGCCCGGGATCCAGGTGATGAGAATCGTTCTTCCCTTAGGATCCAAAAACACCTGTCCCGCATACTGATCGGGCCCTTTATCCACATCGCCTTCCGTTTCCAGCGTGAATTTGCCGTTCTCGAAGCCGCCGTACATCACGGAAAAATAGTGAGAATCCTGTTTGCAGACTGACGCTGTGAGCAGGAACTTATCCCCTGCGGGCATAAAGGACGGGCACTCGGCGAAAATGGAATGTTCCCACGCCCTCATGATGCCGTTGTATTTCCAGTCAAAGAGATTTTCGCTTTCATAAAGCAGCAGACGGGCAGTTTCGGTTTCCGGATTTCCGGTGGCCATGACGATATAGTATTTCCCGTCGATGCAGGCGATCGCCGGATCCCGAAAGTCCGGTCCGCCATCTGCCGGATAATGGGCGATCACCGGATTTCCCGCATATTTTTCAAAATGGATGCCATCCTCAGACCAGGCAACACTGACAGCTTCGTTCCTTCGGTCAGCGCCTTCGGGAGTATGGATGGACGCGTAAAACAGATAGAGCTTGTCATCCTTTACGATGGCCGTGCCGGACCAACAGCCTTCGCAGTCATAAGGTGTATCAGGGCACAATGCCACCGGCAGCTCTTCCCAATGCAGAAAGTCCCTGGTTCTGGCATGCCCCCAGTACATCGGCTGATGCCCGAATGTCTCATAGTCCGGACAATGCTGATAAAATACATGATAATATCCGGCAAAATAAACCAGCCCGTTCGGGTCGTTGAGCCAGCCTTTTTTCGGTTTATAGTGATATTTCAGTGTCTCTAAGTAATTCATAAATTGCCTCCTGTAATAAACCGTACGCCCTTTCAGGGCCCATTTATTCTTTTACTGCGCCGCCGATATTCTCGACAAATACTTCCTTCATACACGCGAACAGAATCATCGCAGGAACGATTGCGATCATGGTTCCCGCCGCCACATTACCCCAGTTGATATCATAGACACCGATCAGGGAGTAAATCGCCACCGCCAGGGTTTTGTACTTTTCACTGTTAATATACATGACAGAGGTGTAGGTATCGTTCCATCCTGCGAGGAATGTAAAAATAAATACGGTGAACAGTCCCGGCTTTGCCAAAGGAAGCACAATTCTTAAGAACATTTTAAACCTTCCGCAGCCGTCAATCAGCGCGGCCTCCTCCAGCGCCGTCGGAATGCCTTTTAAAAAACCGATCTGCATAATCGTGCCAAACGGAATCTGCCCCGCAATCAGAATCAGCGCGACCGTTGACAGCTTATCTGTCATATGAAGTCTGGACATCAGAAGGTACATCGAAGCAAAGCCCGCCGAGGTGGGGAGCATCTGGGTCATCATGAAAAAAATGAATACCCCCTGTTTTCCCTTAAAATTCATTCGCGAAAGCACATAGGCGGACATGCAGGTGAGCAGCGCGACAGCTCCCCCTACGATCAGCGCCAGAAACAGACTGTTCCAGGTATATCTCAGAAAACTCCCTTTTCGTATCACTTCCTCATAGTTGATCAGAGTCGGGTTATCCGGCCAGTATTCTACGGGGAAATTGTACATTTCCTTTTTGGACTTTATGGACGACAGAAAAAGCCAGACCAGAGGAAATACGGTATAGATTAAAAACAATGCCAGACCCGTATATCGGAAAAATCTGCCGATAAAATACTTTGCTGTTTTTTTCTTTCTCACTATTCATCACTTCCTTTCGTCGCTTTTGTCGCAATGACATATATAACGCTGAGCGCCAGGGTGATCAGCCACAGAATAACACCGGCTGCAGAAATTTCACCGTAGTCCGATGAGGAAATCACCTGCGTCAGGATATAGCTGGAAATGGTGTGGCTTCGTCCGGCGGGACCGCCTCCGGTCATACCAAAAATCAGATCCGGCGCGTTCATCATCGAAATCATTCTCACCAGAATGGTCAAAAGAAGCAATGCTCTGATGGAAGGCAGGGTGATGTAAAAAAATTTCTGAATGCCGTTTGCTCCATCGATTTCGGCCGCCTCATACATGTCCTTCGAAACCGTTTTCAAAGCAGCCAGCGTAACGATGGCAAAAAACGCCATACCTGTCCACACCTTGGCCACAACCACACAGTAAAACGCGGTGTTCACATTGGAAAGGAAACCGAACGGCGTTTCAAGAATCCCCAGCCTTACCAGAATATCATTAATCACACCGCTGTTGCCGTTGAACATCCACTTCCAGATGACGCCGACCGCAAAACCGGAAATAGCCCAGGGGACAAATACAATGCTTTCATAAATTTTCTTTCCCGGAAACTTCGTCTGAAGCAGAAGCGAAAGGCCAAAACCGCAGACAAACTCCAGCCCCACACACAGAACCAGCCATAAAAATGTGTTCTTCCATATGGAGGGACCAAAGGAGAGATCCAAAAAGGCCTTATAATTTTCAAGACCCACAAAATCTTTATTGTCCAGATCCAGAAGCGTCACATCTCGAAAGGACATGATGACGCCATTGATCGCCGGATAATAGAGAAATACCAGCATCAAAAGGATGGACGGAAGCAAAAAAGCGATGATGAAAGCAGTTTTTCCTGCCTTTTTGGAAAATAATTTTTTACGGGACTTCATGTCATACCTCCTTTATGAAAATGATTGCCGGAACCGTCAAACGATTCCGGCAGCCATGTTGACTTATATCGCGTCGCCTGAGCCTGCGCAGTAAATGCGCAGACGCATCCGGCAGTTTTCTTTTTTCATAAAATCAGTCAAGCCCAAATCTTTCCGCTACCCATTCCGAATCATGAGCCCACGCGTAGTAGCTGGCTCTGTCCGCGCAATAATCTTCCGGAGAAAGCTCGCCCAGCAAAAGTTCCTGGAACAGGGCATCCTTTTCCTTCCAGAAGCCATCGATAATGCTCAGTTCTTCCTCTGTGGCAAATGCATATTCTGCAGCCTCGGAGAATCCCTTATAATTCGGATCAGCGCCCATGGTGGCATAAGCGGCATAATAGCCCTCACCGAAGAACGGATCCTGAGCTGCGGTGGTATGAACCGGCAGCGTTCCGTTGATTTTGCTCAATTCCATGTTGCCTTCCTGTCCGCAGATGACTTTCAGCACTTCAAACGCCTCATCCTTATGCTCTGAGAAACCGGTTATGCAAAAATGAGCTCCACCCTGAGGGAACCAGCTTTCACCGGTCTCATCATGAACAGGAAGGGGTGCGGTGCCCCAGGTACCATCTTCCATATACTGTTCGCAGGTGGCAATTACTTCCGCATCGTTGATCAGAAATGCAGCTGTGCCGGAATAGAATGCTTCTACGCTTTCCGGATAGCCCCATGCCAGAGAGTCGGGATTGGATGCGTTGTTGTACAGGTCAATCCAGAATTCACATGCTTCGATGGCTTCCGGATACTCGTAAATGCTCTTTCCTTCTTTTGTGATATAAGGCGTTGCAAGGTCCATCAGTTCGCTGGACAGAGATGCCTGCAGAAGCATCTGCATGTAGTCGCCGCCGTTGACGTTGCCGCGCATCGCATAGCCGTATCTGTTCTGAGAGGGATCCGTCAAAGCGACAGCAGCATCATAGAGTTCATTCCATGTGGTGGGAACTTCGATGCCGGCTTCTTTGAGCCAGTCCGCGCGATAAAACAGACATCTCTCATAACGGCCGTAATAAAGTCCGTAAACCTTACCGTCAAACGAAGCCTGACGATCTTTGAGGCTTGGAAGAATGGTTTCATACTCATCCCACTCCGCCACATAATCTGTCAGATCTGCGATCCAGCCGTTCTCGATATAATGACGATCCAGGCCGTCCTCCACGATATCAATATCCTCATGAGCCTGCAGCATGGCAACGATCTTTTCTCCCGCCTGATCGCTGGGCGGCGTAATGATCTCCAGTTCAATATTATCGCAGGAAGCCTCAACCAGATCCTTCATCAGCTGATCTCTGGTTTCGTTGCCGAGGGTGGTAACCATTGTAATGACCACTTTTTCTCCGGATTCTTCTGCTGCTTCGGCTGTTTCTTCTGCAGCCTGCGCCTTTTCTTCTGCTGCCTGCGTTGTTTCCTTCACAGAGGCACCTTCCGCTGAATCCTCAGCAGAACTGCAACCGGTCAGCATGCCTGCCAGCATCGTGCCGGAAAGCAGCAGTGCGAGTAACTTTTTCTTCATAACTAAATCCTCCTTACCATGTGTTGTCCCGTAATGGAACTGTACTCAGTATAGCCGACGATTCTGCATCGGAAAATGGAAAATCGACAGGCACATTGTGGAAAATTGGCAGATTCTGGCCGCCCATCGTACTTTTGTCGTCCTTGACAGTAAAATGTACAGACTGCTATCATTTATATATCAGTTCAGAGCCGAGCGGATTGGCGAATGAATGCGCGCTGAATGCTCAGAAAAGAGGTTGGGATGAAATTTTTACGAAAGCTGCCCCAGTACTTTCTCTATCACACAAAACTGATCACCAAATACATTTGCCTTTTGATTCTGCTTTTGTTTGTAGAAATTTTTGTGGTCAATTCCTACATCCGCACAAATACAACCGACTATCTGACACAGGAATTTCACGAAACCTCCAGGCAGTTTCTGGAAGCCTACATCGACAATATCAATTTCCGGTTTTCCAAATACAATTCACTGCTCACCGCATTTGCCGACAGCGAAGTTCTGCGCAGCCGCTTTTCCCACCCGGAGCTGGCAGAGACGGATTACACTGCAGTCAACCGGGAAATCAGCCAGATTCTGAGAAACCAGTTCCCTTACGGATTTTATGATCTCACATTTTATCCTGCCGGAGAATATGACGCTTCCTGCAGCAAATTCATGAAAGAGCCGGATGAAATGCCCGAAATCTGCAAAGAGTATTTGGAGCAGGAATACTACAACAGATATTTTCTTCACCCGGCAGGAACATTTCAGCTGGAAAGACTTTCCGTTTTATATCCCATCTACTCCAAAGACAACAGCAGAGTTGTGTGCATCATTCACTTAACCCTGTTTCCGCAGAAAGTGTTCAAGACGATCCGAAACACAGAGGGAGAATCTCCGGAAAATCTGTTTCTCATCAACTCCGAGGGAGACTGGATTTACGGTTCCAGTTTTTCAGACACCGGTGATTATCTGGAATACATAAGCCACCACACCGGAAAATGGTACAGCGGATATCCAATTGATGATTTTTCCGGGGATTCAGGCATCTATATCACCAGTTTATATTCCGCTAACGGATTGCGTGCCGTCTGCTATATCTCCTTACAGGCATCCTCCGCAAAGCTGAATGCCTTAAACCGCACGCTGACCATCAGCATCCTACTTCTGGCAACCATCACGCTGGCCCTCGGTCTGGCGCTCTCATTTCATCTGGATCATCGTTTTTCCAGGGTTCTCGCCAAGATTGCCTGCGTCAGCAATGGGAATTTAAACATCAGTGATGCACCGCCCGCCACCGATGAGATCGGTACTTTTGACCAAAACTTCACCGACATGGTGAAGCAGCTGCAGCGCATGATTGAGACCAACTATATCAGCGAAATGCAAAAGAAAGACGCGCAGCTCATGGCGCTTCAGGCACAGATTCAGCCGCACTTTCTTTTCAATTCACTGGAGATCATCAATTCCCTGATAGAGATCGGCCAGTACGACACCGCCTGCGAAGCCAATTCGCGCCTTTCGCAGCTGCTTCGGTACAGCATCAATTACAATTCCTCCGAAACGGTAACGGTGCAAAATGAGATCGAATATATGAAAGACTATCTTTATATCCAGAATCTTCGCTTTCACGACAAATACCAGTATCATGAGCAGATCGATGAAAATTGTCTGGGCCTCCCGATGCTCAAGCTGATTCTGCAGCCGCTGATTGAAAACAGCATTCAGCACGGCTTTAAGGAACGTTCCTCCGGGAATATATATTTTTCGATTGCAAAAGAGGAAAACATCCTCATCATTGAGATCTCAGATGACGGAAACGGCATGAACGATGGGGAATATCATCGTTTGATGGAAAAACTGAACACCGGTTTTGAAACCAATTTCCAGAAACAGAACCAGAATATCGGCGTCATCAATATCCACCGCCGTTTAAAACTCAAATACGGCAGCGGATATAAAATGGAAATTCACACTGCGCCTGACCGGGGCATGAAAACCACACTGACCCTTCCTTTTTTGTACGAAGATGACACCTTTGACTCCGGCATCCAATTTTTAAAACAACAGGAAAAAGATTATGAAGATACTGATTGCTGACGATGAATTTTTGATACGCGAAGCGCTTGCCGCACGGATTTTAAAGCATTACTGCCAGTTTCAAAATTTATACTATGCGGAAAACGGCGCGGAAGCTTTTGCATTGATTAAAGAGCATCATCCGGACATTGTCATCACCGACATTCGGATGGAGCATATGGATGGACTGGATCTGATAAAAAAATGCCGCCAGGAAAATATACAGACCCCTTTTATCATCATAAGCGGCTATGCGGAATTTGAGTATGCTCAGACGGCAATAGAACACGAATCCTGCGGATATCTGCTTAAACCAATCACCAACAAGAAATTATTCGAAGCGATAGACAGGGCCATCCATCAGTGTAAGGAAAGAAAGCTCCTTTCCAGCACATTGCAGGAAAACACGCTCTTTCTCATCAACAGTCTCATCAAAAAATGCAGGCAAAAAAACATATCATCCGAGGAGTATGAACAGCTTCTGAAGCTTCTCGATGGGGATGAAAGCTGCGAATTCATGATTGCCAACGTCCATGTGAGCGTTTACAGACAGGATCGTTACCATGATCAGGAAGATGTGTATAGAGCCTTTGCAGAAGCGCTGACCAGAAAAATTCCCGTTTCTTTTAAATTGCTGCCCACTGAGGAAATGCAAAATCGGCTGATCCTGTTTTATGACAGAAATTTGACAAAAAAACGCGGAAATATCACAGAAATATTAAAATCCGTGATTCAAAGGCAAAAGACGCTGGGCGCTGTCATGACCATAGGTTTAAGCCGTACCGGTATTTTGGCAGATGCAGAGCTTTTCTCTTCCGCCGAGCAGGCGCTTCACCAGCGCTTTGAAAAGGGGATCGGCACCGTTTTTTCCGACCATGAGGCAAGAGAATCCAAAGACATCTCCCAGATTTTTGATATGAAAGATTTTGAGCTTCGCATCAAAAGCAAAACCGGAGACGAAGCCGCTTTAGAATTTATAAAACTGGTGGAGCAACTGTATCCTCACGTGTATAATCTGGATTTTCTGTTCCAGTATCTTTACGAACTTCTGATCCGCCAGAACTTTCACCCCGACCGGAAATTCTGGATGAATTATATTGAAAACAAATACTGGACCATTTGCGAAAGCAAAGAAGAGATTCTGGCGCCGGTCTATGAAGAACTGAAACGCACCTGCGCCCAGTCCTTGTCCTCCAATTCATCTTTATATGAACAGGTAAAGGATTTTATCCATATCCATTATGCCGAAGACATCACGCTCAGTTTTCTGGCTGATAAATATCATTTGAATCCGAAATATTTTTCGTACATATTCAAAAAGCACGAAGCGATCACCCCCATCAATTATCTGACACAGGTGCGCATCGAAGAGGCGAAGAAACTGCTGCTGGCGACGGAACTGCCGGCTTCCAGAATCGCTTCCATGGTGGGATATGAAGACCCCAGATATTTTTATAAGGTCTTTAAAAAGCTCACCGGATTTACGCCGAACGAGTATCGGCAGCAGAACAGGACGCCCTGAACAGGTGCCCTGAGAAATTCTTCCGGCAATCATAAATTGCCTGCGCGGCGGGTCCGCAAAGCGGACATCTTCCATTCTACCGCAGGGCGATCCCCCCAAGGGGCCTTTTTATGCTATGGAAAATCCGGAACTTTCCTATAAAAAACCGTCCGCCTCAGTCGAAGCGAACGGTTTTTACGTTTTATATTTTATTTTCATCAGAATATTCTTCTGACCGCCAGCACCTTTCTGTAAGATGCGTTGGAAATCTTGATTCCGGTCTTTTCCGTGCTCGCGTGCACGATCTGACCGTTGCCGATGTAGATACCCACATGACCGGAGTAGCAGACAATGTCACCGGGCTGTGCATTTGCCAGACCATCCACCGCATAGCCCACATTTCTGTCCGCGGAGGAAGAATGAGGCAGGGATACACCGAAATTCTTATAAACACTCATAACAAATCCGGAGCAGTCCGCGCCGTTTGTCAGGCTGATTCCGCCATACACATAGGGATTCCCCACGAACTGTACCGCATAGTTTGCAACCGCCTGTCCGAGGCTGGATGCCGGTGCCGGAGCTGCAACGGTTTCCTGTGCTGCGTTCTGCGCTTCAGACGCTGCCTGTGCTGCTTCTGCCTGCGCAGTTTCAGCCTGCTGTGCTGCTTCTGCAGCCTTCTTAGCAGCTTCCTCTTCACGCTTCTTCGCTTCCGCTTTCAGCTTGGCCTCTGCTGCTTCCGCCGCCTTTCTCGCCTCTTCCTTAGCCTTTTCTTCCTTTTCAAGGCGGGCACGCTCTTCCGCAACGGATTCTGCGGTCACATATTCCACTTCAACGTCCACATAATCTGTGGAAACCCACCCGTCACCTTCTTCAATGCTGACCTTGACGAAGCCGTTCTCCTGGGCGAGAACGGTCAGAACTTCACCGCCGGGAACAAGGCCCAGCACGGAAGCTTCCAGACTCGCTTCGCTTCTGACTCTTAACGTTTCTGTGGTAACGGTTGCGATCTTGTTGCCGACTTCATCAGCAATTCTCTTCGCTTCATCGCCGGTTTTGAAATATTCCGCCTTTACATAGCCTTCCACACTGCCGGACTTCATGAGATACCAGCCATCCTCTTCGGAAATCAGGGTTCCCACGGAATTGTCGTACAGCTTACCCACAATCTCACCATCGGTACTTGGAATACTGCGAATATTCACATAATCATTCACCTGCGCAATGATCAGAATCTCTTCCTGCTGCTCAGGTTCCCCGGCTGTCTCTTCTTCTGTCTCCTGGAGCTGAGGCTCTATGGCCTCCACGATCTCAGTCTCAGCTACTTCCGTTTCCTGCTTCGTACCTTCCTGCGCATCGTTTGAAGCAATTTCTGTTTCCCGTGTGCTCTCTGTATTCTGAACCTCAGTCTGTATTTCGGTCGCTTTCACTTCCACAGGCTCCACAGCCTCTGTAGCCCACACGGTTTCCGTTTCGGCAGGGCCTTCTGCAGATGCCGCACTCTGTGCGCTTTCCACAGTCTCTCCCGCTGCCTGCGTGCTCTGCTCTGCCGCTTTCGTTTCAGCCTTCTTCTGCACTTCTTTCCGAACCTCTGCAACAGATGTTCCTTCCCCCAGCATCAAACCGATACCCGCTGCCGGCAGCATCGCGCTCACCTTGACTGCCGCATCGGTCTGAAAATTGCTTCCTGATATAAAAAGTGCAGTTGCAACCGCACAAATCATCGCTTTTGTATACTTACGATTCATAGATTCCCCCGAATCAGCAATTGTAACAATCCCCCTCAGAACAGTTACAATTTTCTTCTGCATTTGTTACATTTATTACGAAATTATTACATCTAGGATATACTATATCATTCTGACAGGGGTTTGTCAATCGACAGTATGCGACTTATACTGACAAATTATACCAGTGTTACTGTTCACCGGGCACGTGTACGCGAGGTGTTTTCGCAGGATAAACCGGGTGAAACCGGGGACAGAAAGACTTTTCCAAGCCATAGGCCCAAGTGTTGTAACTGCATGTCTGTTACGACAAATTTGACAGCGCATCCCACGCTGCACTGCCTCATCTCAAAAAGTACTCCTGCGCAGAGGCCACCGCATTGGCTCCGTCCGCAACTGCCGTCACAATCTGACGCAGTTTTTTCGTCCGCACATCCCCGGCAGCGAAAATCCCCGGCACGCTGGTGGCACAGTCCTCGCCTGCGATCAGATAACCGTTTTCGTCCATTTGAACAAGATCTTTGCAGATGCCGGAATCCGGTGTGATGCCCACAGCAATGAATACACCGTCCACCTCCAGCTTCTGCTCTTTTTCTTCCTTTCTATTATGAAGCAGAAGTCCTGTCACCATTTCTTCTCCCAGGATTTCGGAAACGGTGCTGTTCCAGATCATCTCCACATTAGGCAGGGCAAACAGCCTGTCCTGAAGGCTCTTTGCAGCCCGCAGTTCATCCCTTCTGTGAATCACATATACCTTTTTGCAGCTTCTGGCAAGGAATATGGCATCCTCTACCGCTACATCACCGCCGCCGACCACCGCTGCGGTTTTCCCCCTGTAAAAAGCGCCGTCACAGGTTGCACAATAGGAAATTCCTCTGCCGGCCAGACGTTCTTCTCCCAAAACTTCCAGCTTTTTATGCACTGCGCCGCAGGCCACAATCACAGCTTTCGCTTCCAGTGTTTCTTTTCTGGTGTATACCAGTTTTTTCTCTCCTTCAACGGATATCCCCGTCACATCGGCCTCCAGAAACTCTGCTCCAAGCCTGTCCGCATGTTCCCGAAACTGCATTCCCATATCGAAACCGTTAATTCCAGGCATTCCGAGATAATTGTCAACCTCATAAGTGTTGAGCACCTGCCCGCCGCTCATGGGACTTTTTTCCAAAACCAGCGTATTGAAGCCCGCACGCTTTCCGTAAACCGCTGCGCTCAGTCCTGCGGGACCGGAACCGATAATGATCAGATCATACATATTTATTACCTCCTTACAGATAATGACTTTTCATTTTTTAAGTGCTATAATACATCATTATAACCATATTGTCTTTCAAATGACAACAACTCACAGCTGATTTTCCGGTTCCTTCACTATTTGGGGCATGCAATCGGGGGATTTTCCTGCGTTTCGATCGTATATACCCTGATAGTGAAAATCCACTGAACCGCAGGACAATTCTTTGGCTCATGCAGCACAGAAAGTCAAAACTTTTACAAAGTATACCGAAAGGATTCAAACATGCAGCATAAAACAGCACTAATTACCGGTGCCTCCCGCGGCATCGGCCGCGCCATTGCCTGCGCCTACGCGGCCGCCGGATACGACCTTTATCTGACCTGTATTCATTCTCATGAGCAGCTTTATGCCCTCTGCCGGGCACTTTCAGACAGGCATAAGATTACAGCCACTCCGTTTGTGGGAGATATGGGCGATTTTGAAACGGTAAAAACTCTTTTTTCCCAAATCGGCCGCCTGGATGTTCTCATCAACAATGCCGGAATCTCCCATATCGGCCTGCTTTCCGATATGACTCCTGAGGAATGGCACAGACTCATGTCCACGAATCTGGATGCATGTTTTTATACCAGCAAGCTTGCAATTCCACGGATGGTTCATGAAAAAAGCGGGCGCATCATCAATATTTCCTCTGTCTGGGGCAATGTGGGCGCTTCCATGGAAACAGCCTACTCCGCCTCCAAGGGCGCAGTCAACAGTCTGACGAGGGCGCTGGCGAAGGAGCTGGCACCCAGCAATATTTTGGTCAACGCCATTGCCTGCGGTGTGATCGACACGGACATGAACCACTGTTTTTCCGAAGAGGAAATGCAGATGCTCATAGAGGAAATTCCGGCGGACCGTCTGGGTCGTCCGGAAGAAGTCGCAGCACTGGCGCTGCAGCTTGCAGAGGCGCCGGCCTATATGACAGGGCAAATCATCACCATTGATGGCGGTTTCCTTTAAAATAAAAAGATATCGGCAGCTTTGCAAACTGTGCAGCTGCCGATATCTTTTTATTTTTTCTTATTATTTTTGACAAAAGACGGAAAATTGTCCTTTTTCTTCTTTTCCTCCTGCTTTTGTCTGATACTGATGAATTTCTTCAGGAAATAGCAGATATAACCGGTCTGTAAATACTCCAGTTCCATGCTCCAGCTGATTGTGCCATAAAAAACCAGCTCCGAAATGATATAAATCACAATCATAACACCCGGAATGTAAATATTGAATTTCGGCAGATAATTCGCCTGCCATCCCACTACGCCGATAAAGATCTGGTTGATAATCATCAGGGAGAGCATCTGCCAGATCGCTCCGGTTTCCTCCGGTAACTGTTTGAAAATTGCAGGGCAGATGAAGAAAAATAGTGCCGCTCCCCCCAGCATGCAGGCAATTCTGATTTTGTTGTCTTTGTCCATTGTAATCTCCTTTGTAAAAAAATATTTTATGCTGCGATCAGCAAAATCACACTAGTCACCACCAGGACGATCACCTGAAACTTAATGCTCCATTTCGCCCAGGTTCCGTATCCCACTCCAGCCAATCCCAGACTGATCAAAAGCACCGGATTGGTAAAATAAAACACGTTGGAAAAACCGTCCCCAAAGGCAAAAGCCAAAACGCCCAGCTGTCTGGATATGCCGCAGAAGTCAACAATCGGCGCAATCAGCGGCATCATCAGAAACGCCTTTGCCGAGCCCGAAGAGATGAAAAAATTCATCAGAAGCACAAATGCATACAGCATCAGGACTGCCGCACCGCCGGGCAACTTTTCAATCAATCCGGACATCTGATACAGAATGGTATCCAGAATTTTGCCTTCCATTAAGGTATATTTCACGCTTCCTGCCATCAGAATCAGCAGAATTGCCGGCAGCAGACTCACTGCCCCGTCCGCAAAATGCTTTCCGATCGCTTTCCATTCCATCCGGCAGGCCCGCACCGCCGCCAGACCGGCCGCCAGAAACAGCACCGCGATCATGGGCATCGTGATATCCTGTAAAAAAGCAACGAAAGCGGATAAAAAGATAAGCACAATTCCACAGCCCAGAATCACAGCAAAACGCTTCAGTCCTTTCGCCTTATCAGGATCCGGTTCAAAACTCTCTTCCAGAAGATTTGCCTGCTGGGTCCGGTCTTTTTTCCCATAGAGCACTGACTTTTCCGGATTTTTTTCTATTTTTTTTGCATATCCGATTAAAAATCCCATCAGACAGGCATAGATCACCAGAAAACTCACAATCCGAAGTCCTGCGCCCGAAAACATCGGAAGATCCGCCAGCTGCTGTGCCACCCCTACGGTGAAGGGATTGCAGATTCCGGTAGCGAACCCGCAGCCGATGGCAAGCAGGCTCATTCCCAGTCCCACCATGGCATCCCAGCCCATGGACACCGCCAGTGCCACCGCAATGGGCACCAGAGGCACGCTTTCTTCAAAAGATCCTACAAAGGACCCCATACACATAAAAAACAGGGAAATCAGCATCAGCATCCGATACTTATGATCCGCATAACAGTGTCCGATGGAAAGCAGCATATAGTGCATGAGTCCGCTCTGATCCATACAGTGAAAAATGCCGCCGATCACAAGCAAAAAGATGACGATCGCAATTACCGTCCCACCGCCGTCCGCGCCCAGCATGAGAATGGGAGAAAGCAGCCATTTCCAGAAAGGAATGCTCCCTTCAGTCCAGGTGAAAGTGCCCGGCACCACCTGTTCCTTGCCGTCCGTCAGTACCCGTTCATATTCGCCTCCCGGCACAATAAAGGTCAGAAGATAGGTGACCACCATCAGCACAAACAGCATGATCAGCGCCGTCAGAAAGGATTTCACGCTGATGTTCAGACCCGTCCCCTGATTTTGTTTTTCTTTTTCCATTACAAACCTCTGCCACAAATTATCACATATTCCGGTTTTTCTCCGCCGCCACATGCACCGCATTGATCACTGCTGCCCGCAAGCCGTCTGCTTCCAGGGATCTCACCGCATCAATCGTGGTGCCTGCAGGAGAACAAACCATATCTTTTAATTCGCCGGGATGCTTTCCGCTCTCTAAAACCATCTTCGCAGAGCCAAGCACCGCCTGGGCCGCAAAGGTGTAAGCCTGACTCCTGGGCATGCCCTCCATCACCGCGCCATCTGCCAAAGCCTCGATGAACATGTACACATAGGCCGGGCTGGAGCCGCTGACCCCAACCACCGCATCAATCAGCTTTTCCGGAATCAGCTCTGCCTTTCCAAAACAGTTGAACATGGCAAGCACCTGCTGCTTTTCTTCTTCCGTCACGTTTGAATTGGTACAGATTCCGGCCATGCCTTCTCCCACCATCGCCGGAGTATTGGGCATAACTCTCACAAGCTTGTGTTCTTCTGACAAAAGTTCTGTCAGACGGGTCAGCGTGATGCCTGCCGCGATGGAAATCACCAGCTTGTCCTTTGTGATTTTTACACCATGCTGTTTCAGCACGGATGGAAGCACCTGGGGCTTTACTGCCAGCACAATCACGTCTGCTTTCTCAATCAGCGTTTCCACACAATCTGTCGTACAAATTCCCAGTTCTCTCTGCAATTTTTCAAGGGCAGAAGCAGATACATCATATGCGATTACATCTTCCGGGCTGCAGACCCTTGTTTTCACCAGGCCGGACATCATGGCACTTCCCATATTGCCGCCGCCGATAAATCCTATTTTTTTCTCCATAATTTTTCTCCATTCTACAGTTTTCAATCGATTTTTACAATCCAATTCACGCCTGTTACTGCTCATGCTGTTGGCAGCAATTGCCGCATAACTTTCTTTGCTTATTATAGGGCAATCTCTTGAACGAATCAACATCTTTTGATATCCTGTAACCGAACCGTAACCCATCTGTTACTGTTCACTCCGTTCTCAGTAACACACATCTGCTCCCATTTGCAGATGCCAATATCTCCGGAAAGGTATCTTTATGAAAAAAATAGCACTTGTAAACATTTATAATTTTATCCGCATGTCCCATCAGGAGCCCAGTCAGTTCATTCAGGCGGACTTTGACACCATCGCCCGCCAGATCCGTATCCTGAAGCAATACGGACTGCCCTCTACCTATGCGCTGAAATATGATGCGCTGATGGATCCCCACTATCAGAAGCTCCTCCTTTCCTCTACCGATGAAAATGATGAGATCGCCGCCTGGTGGGAAATTTCCGAGCCGCTCTGCCAGAGGGCCGGCGTAACTTTCCGCGGAAAAACCAGTGAGGTTTTCGACGAACGGGTGGATTCTGCCTACTCTGCGGGTTATGCGCCCGATGAACGGCGCCGTCTCGTGGATGCTTACATGAAAGATTTTCATTCGGTTTTCGGCTATTATCCCAAAACCATCGGCTCCTGGATTCTGGACGAAGTGACGCTTTCTCACGCCCACGACCGCTATGGTGTGATCGGTGCCGCCATCTGCCGGGATCAGATCGGCACCGATGGCTTTACCCTCTGGGGCGGCTGGCCAAACGGTGTGTACTTCCCCAGCCGTCAAAATATGTATCTGCCTTCTCAGACCATGTCCGAAACGCTGGGCGTGGCCACGTTCCGCCTGCTTGCTCCGGATCCGGTTTATTCCTTTGAACAGGATGTAAGAGACGGCCTTGCCGGCGTGTATACGCTGGAACCCTGCTGTCCAAACGGCAGAATCCCGGAACGGATTTCCTGGTATTTTTCCACTCTGACCGATGAAAACTGCGCCGGCATCACCTATGCACAGGTCGGCCAGGAAAACAATTTTCTCTGGGAAAATATCAAACCCGGCTTCGAGCCCCAGATCAGGCATCTGAAAAAATTATGTGAGGAAGGCCAGGTTCGTCTGGAAACCATGGCCGAATCCGCAGACTGGTTTTCCCAAAAATATGCGGTAACACCGCCCCTTTCCTGGCAGGCATCCGCTCCCCTTCTGCCCGAACTGCGCACGGATGCAGCTGTACAGGACTCAAAAGACGCCGAAAATGAAAAACCGCTTTCTGTCACCCCGGCTGCTGACTGCAGGCTGGATGCCCTTTGGTATGCAAGCCGCTTTTACCGCATCTCTTTTCTGGCAGAAAAGGGGCATCTGCGCATCCGCGACTGGTTTTTATTTGATGAAAAATATCCCGGCCGTTACTTAAAGCAGCCCATGACCACGAAAAAGAGCACTTTTGATGCGCTGCCCCTGCTTTTTGCCCAGGAATGGGGAAATGCCCAAAATCGCCCCCTGGTCAGACTGATGGAAAATTCTTCTCAGATACGTGAAGTCCAGGGAGACTGCCGCTTCTATGCCCCGGATGAATTTACGTCATGCGCCGAAATCCGGACAGACAGCTGGCTCTACCGTTTTACCATGGGCGAAGATCGGATTTTGCTGGAGCGCACTGCCGTTTTATCGGCAAAGACTGACTGCATGGAGGCCCCCAATATGGAAGGCAAAAATATGCGGTCCCCCAATATGCAGACGCAAAATATGCCGGCTGAAAGGGGCTGCGGCCTTCCCAAATACAACTTTACAGAAGGCTGCTTTACTCTGCATTTTGACTGCCTGCCTGTTTTCGACTGTCAGAAGGAAAACCGGATCATTTTGACCCATGAAGCCTTCTCCTATGGATTCAGAGTGGAAACCGGAAAGATTGTCCGTGCAGAAAAAAGCGGACTGGAAATTCAGTCCTGCGGCAATAAAATCTGCCTGTATCTGACACAGGAAGCTTTATCCCCGGCTGCCGCTTCCTTTACGGAGAAATCCGCATGCGGCGCTTCTTTGACAGACAGAGAAACACTTTTTACTCCGGCGTATCTGGAAAATCCTGCCTTCCTTGACAATTGGCAGCCCAACTGGGTCAAACATCCCACGCCTGCCGGCCAGACGCCGCCCTTTGAAGTCACCTTCGCTCCGTCGGACCGGGTGTTTGATCTGGCCGCAGGTCCGGCAAAAATTCAGCTTTCCGTTCCGGAAAAGGATGCCGTTTTGCGCTATGCAGACACTGCAGACGTCCTGCCGACAGAAGCAGCGCTTTATGAAGAGCCGCTTACTCTTTTTAAAGATACCCGACTGTATGCCGTTTCTTTCCTTCCGGATGGGCGGACCAGTGAAACCGCTTTTGCCGATTATCATTTTGGCTGGAAGGATGTTATTTTAAAAAGCGGCACCGAATTTGACAAACGTCCATTTTTCGACGGACGGGGCATCACGGGACTTTTAAAAGAAAATCGGGGTACGCTGGACTGGCAGGACGGCCGCTGGGTGGCTACGCTTGAAAATCTGGATTTTACCTGCATCCTGCCCGAAGAAAGACTGATTTCCACGGTCCTGGTCGGCTTT
Source organism: Lachnospiraceae bacterium (assembly GCA_017482485.1). GTDB lineage: Bacteria > Bacillota > Clostridia > Lachnospirales > Lachnospiraceae > Gallintestinimicrobium. The sequence continues at coordinate 50,419 of JAFUMV010000081.1, read as the reverse complement.
TTAACCAGCCACCGGGCCGGCATCATCTATCCGGAAGCGCTGGAGCTTTACCTGGGCGATGATTTTGATCATCTGACGCTTTTTGATACACTGCGTCTGCCCGAAGGTCCGGCTGAAGCGGAAATCGCCAAACAGGACTTCGGATTTTATCCCAATATCCGCGCAAAGTGTGTGCGCTTTGTGGCGCGCCGCTATGCATTCATGCCCCAGTGGTGCTGCTATAAGGGAAGCCCCGGGATTTTTACCATGGCGGATAATCTGATTATACATTAGTCTAAAGAAAAAGGACAGAAACCCCTGATAACGGTACATGTTTCTGTCCTTTTATACGCTCTATTTTTCTAAAATTACCCTCAGGCAAATTTCTATTCCTTTTGCCATCATAGAAAGCGGCATAAAGGGCCTTGCCGCATTTCCCGAAGAAGCCTGCTGTTCATCAAAGGGAATATGAATGAATCCCGCCGGAATGCTCCAGCCCTTCTCTGTGACCACATGCATAAGCCGGTACAGGGCATATAGAAAAAAAATTGCTTCTGATACCCTTTTTTCTAAAAATCTCAGGCCTATAACGGCTGTTTCGGGGTATATAGCAGAAAAAGTTCCTGTATTACCCCACATATAAATGTTTTTCAGGGCACCATAGGAACTTTTTCAGCCATATACCCATTTCCGCCTGAAAAGCATCTGCTTTCAAGTGAAAATGGGGTGTTTTTCACAAGGTTTTTGCCATATGCCCCGTCGGCAGGTCACAGCCGCCAGACATTACCGGATATCGTAAACGCTTCTCAGCCGCAGGTTATCCGTGCAGCCGGAAAGAATCTTCACGCGTCTTTCGCCGCCGTTCATATCAAAGTAGTTGTCTTCCAGAACCAGATCTTCGTTCTCGTTCTGAATTTCAACGCTCTTTGCATATGCCTGGGCGGTTACAACAATCTCGTCACCTTCCAGACGGTATGTAAGCTCGGGATCCTCATACTTAAAGTACTTCGGATAGGAGAAGTTCACGGTGCCGCCGGAAATAATTTTGCCGTCTTTTTCCATCTCGTAGCTGATGTAGTTGGAGAACAGGTCCGCATGTGCAAAATCCTTCTTTTCCAGCCATACAGCTGTCAGCGCGGGAACATTCACCACTTCTTCACCGCTTTCCAAAATTTCAGCTTTCGGATTGCGCAGCGCCCAGCGAACGGTTACAGTCTCATCGGACATGGTTTCGTTGTTTACGTTTAACTGAATGGACTTTTCAAAGACAAAGTGTTCACGGTTCATGTTTGCTTCCACATCCATCATGCCATGTTCTTCACAGGACAAAAGCAGGGGTGCAAAGAAACGTCTTGCATAGTAATGCAGGGCTTTCATTCTGCCCGCGTAGTCCACGGATGCCCAGGAGATAACCGGCCAGCAGTCATTGAACTGCCAGTAAACGGACCCCATGCAGCGTCCTCTGTTGCGGCGGAAATGTTCCACGCCGTAGCGGATGCCGTCAGCCTGCAGAAGCTGGGACGCGTATACGAAAACCGGGAAGCTGTTGGGATATTTGTAGGTCTGCTGCATGTATCCCATAAGTTTGCCGCAGGCACCGTACTGTCTTTCATGTTTTTCCATTATATAGGAGAACGGATTCATGTCTGCCGGATCATCGGTAAAGGTTTCAATGGTCTTTACCGCAGGAAATGCCTGGAATCCGAACTCTGACAGGTAACGGAAATAATATTTTCTGTATTCTGCAAAAGGCTTGTTGCCGTGCCATACTTCCCAGTAATGCTGATCGCCGCGATCGGGATCGTTGGGGAAGTCAAAGCTGCCGCCTGAAGAGGGGCTTGCAGGCCAGTAGAAGGTCTGGGGATCATACTCTTTTAACACGGAAGGAATGATACGCTCATACATCAGGATGTAGTCACGAACTTCTGTATGTTTGGTAACCCAGGTTCTGGAATTCACGAACATTTCCATTTCGTTATTGCCGCACCACAAACCTAAGGATGCATGATGACGGATCCGTTTTACATTTTCAATAAATTCCTGTGTGATATTCGCCTCAAATTCAGGTGTCAGTTCATATACAGAGCATGCGAACATGAAGTCCTGCCATACAACCAGACCCAGCTCATCACAGATATCATAAAACCAGTCGGAAGGATAGTAACCGCCGCCCCATACGCGGATGGAGTTAAAGTTTGCGAATTTCGCCTTTTCCAGAAGCTTTCTGGTGGTTTCGGGAGTCACTCTGCCAAGCAGGTTGTCTTCCGGAATGTAGTCAGCGCCCATTGCGAACACTTTCAGGCCGTTCACCACATGACAAAACTGCTTGCCGTCCCACTGGTCGGGCTCATGGCTCATGGTCATGGTACGCAGACCGATTCTCTTTTCCCAGCTGTCAATGGCAGCACCGTCGGAATACAAAACTACTTTTACGCCGTACAGATTCTGATCGCCGTAGCCGTTGGGCCACCAGAGCATGGGGTTTTCCACGCGGATCTGTGCAGGAGAATCTTCATATTTGGTCACGGTGCCGTCGGGCGCTGTAATCTCCACAGTGTAGCTCATGGTGCGGCCGCATCTTTTACAGGTTTTGCCGCCGGTCACATCCACAATCATGGGCTCACAGTCTTCAACGCCGCAGATTTCTTCCTTTACATTAAAGCTAAGATTCACAGCCTTCACGATGGGACGAAGGGAATTTTCTTCCGTTTCACCGGTATACTCATGCTCCTGCTGAATGTAAACAGAATCCAGTCTTCCCTGATCGATGCCAAGCAGAGATACCGGGCGGAAAATTCCCGCATCAGGCAGATGTGCGCCCCAGTCCCAGCCGAACATATAGTGAGCTTTTCTTAAATGCATAAAGCCTTCAAAGGTATCCTCGTTGCCGATGTTGCCGTATTTTTTGAAAGCCTCACGGATCCACTTGTTGGGTGAGCGGAAAATCACCTGCAATTTATTATTCTTTTCCTGCAGGATTTCCTTCACGTCATATTCCCAGATTCTGTGCATGCTCAAAGGATCGCCCAGATGCTTTCCGTTTAAGGAAACCTCTGCAACAGTGTCCAGACCGTCAAAATGAAGCACTACCCTTTCGCTGTCCAGAATGCCCTCCTGACAGTCAAAGGTTCCGATATACTCGTAATCCTCTTCCATCAGCTCGCAGGCCTGATTTTCATTGTCCTTCCAGAACGGATCTTCCATCTCCCCGTTTGTCAGAAGATCGCCGTAGACAGTGCCGGGCACTGTGGCTTTCAGAAATGCATTCTTTCCGATCTGACGCATTTCCCAGTTTTCATGCAAAAACTGCTTTTTCATAAGTTAAAAATCCCCTTTCTGCCGCCGAAGCGGTACCCATTTTATTTACGCGAGTTCTAAGACGAGTGAGCGCTTACGCACTCACGCAGTGATTGCCGGGATAATCCCCCAATCACAGTGCGAAACCCCAAAAGCATGTTTCGCCTCAATTTTTTGTGCAGTCACGCAGATAGTCCCCATACCAGCAGACCATTTTTTCGATTCTGTGAAGCTCACCCTGCTTGCTCACACTGCGGTACATTTCCTTATAATGATACAGCCAGATTTCCAGTTCTTTCGCCAGCTGCCAGGTATCCGGCATGGTATCAAACTCATAACCGAAATCAGCGGCTGCCGCCACCTTGCCGATCTCATTGAAAATCCGGATGCCTTCTGCAGCAGCCACATAAGGCCAAACCAGATCGCGCTTATCGCTGTCCAGATATTTAACCTGATCCAGAAGTTCTTTTTTCAGAGCGATGAGCTTTCTGTTCTTTTCATCCACCTCTTTGAGCTTAGGCAGCTCGTTGTTTAAATCTCTTACATATGATTCCATAAATTCACTGATGCCCTTTTTCATTTCCATATACAGACATGCAGGGAACCATCCGTAACATTCATTCTCCGGAATTCTGCCCACGATTTCCAGGAAGTTCTCAGAAGAATCATGGAATTCCAGTCTTGAAATCTGTCTGTTGATATCGTCCAGTTCAGGAATATTGCTGTTCCATGAAAAAGCAGCACCGTAAATCATGCCGGTTCTGGAAAAATCCGGGTGATTCATATGTAAAAAGTCGCCCCAGTCAGTATTTAAGACACCGATTGCGCCATATTTCTTCGCATAGGTACACATGCGCTTCACATTGTTGTAGGAGCACCAGTTCAAAGCCACAAATTCATTCCAGGAACAGCAGCCCGGGCAGCAGTACTGAGTCGCCCCCGCCTGGGCCATCAGTCTGGTGCTGTCCTCAGACTGATTCCATGCATACCCCCAGTTTAAACAGATAATTTCTTTGGGCAGCTCTTTGATCATCTCCGGAAAACCGACAATGATATCGCCCCAGAACATGGGAATTTTTCCTTTGGAAAGAATGAACTCCGCCAGCTCCTTCACAAAGCCGATATAAACCTTGTCTTTGCCCAGCTTTTCCACCATTTCTTTGCTCTTGCCCTGTCCCAGATCGAAGGTTTCATCTGCGCAGAGGTTGAACTTTTTGGAGGAAAACAGCGCCATATATTCTGCAATCATCCCCTTGATCAGTTCCAGACTTTCAGGCTTTGCAGGGGTGATGGTGTGATGATGCATTCTCGCGCGAACAGAGAAAGGCTGGGCATTGGAATCCTCCAGTTCACACAGATGCTCATATTCTTTGGAAGAAAGCAGCTTATGTAAATGTCCGAAGCTGGACAGAGAGGGCACCAGATCAATGCCTCTGTCCACACAATAATGATCCAGTTCCATGATTTCTTCCGCAGTCAGCGGAGTATCATCTCTCCACAGCTCTGTCATGCCGCGGAATAAATAGGTGTGTTCGATGTAGAGCTGCAGCTCGTTCATCTTATAATAAGCCATTCTGTCAGCCAGAGCCTTTAACCACTCCAGCTTGGGAATGCGGCCTCTGGTGCAGTCAAAATAGTAACCGCGGTTAGGCATTTCAGGCGCATCTTCAATATGAAGTGCGGGAAGCACTGCGCCTTCCTGTTCCATGATCTGAAGCAGGGTCTGCAGGCCGTGCCACAGACCGCTCTCTTCTCCTTTTAAAAGAATGCCGTCTTCGCTGATGGTAAGTTCATAGCTTTCCTTTGCCATGGTGTTGTCCTGCCGGACCACCAGGTCATTTTTTCCGGCGCAGCCTCTGACTAAAATCGCGCCGTATCCCAGAATCTTTCTGACGGAGTCGTTAAAAAATCCGGCCTGTTTGGATACGCGGAAGGAACAATTTTCCTCCACTGTCATATAGGTTTCATAAGAAAATACAAAGCTTCCCGAAAGCTCTTCCAATTTCGCGGGTGCGGGAATTAAATACATAATTCAAGTTCTCCTTTCCAGATGCATTTGCCCTGATCTGCAAGCTCGATGATGAAAATGCCCGGATCCGTATCAAATGTCATATTCTGTTTCCAGTAAGATAAATCTTTCTTTGTCAGGTACAAAAGGACAGCTGCCTCTTCACCGGCCTCCACTTCCACGCGCGCAAAGTCCTTTAATTCTTTTGTTCTGCGCACCACATCCGCTGACACATCGGTCACATACAGCTGCGGCACCACCGTTCCGTCAAATTTTCCTGTATTTTTTACAAGGGCTTTCAGATAAACGCCGTTATATTCCAGCTGTTCCATCGTGATCTTTTCGTGGCTTAAGCCGATCTCACTCCATTCGTATTCGGAATAATCAAGCCCATGTCCGAAGCTGTAGAGCGGACCTTCCTCCTGATCCATATAGTGCATCGCCCTATAGGATGATTTGAAATTATAGTAAACCGGCACCTGTCCTGTGGTTCTGGGCAATGATACCGGCAATCTTCCGGAAGGATTCACATCGCCCGCCAGAATTTCCGCAATGGCCTGACCGCCGTAGGGGCCGGGATAAAAAGCCAAAAGCACTCCATCGGACAACGCACAGACATCGGTGAGCACCGGTGGTCTTCCTGCGATCACAACCGTCACAACAGGCTTGCCGGATGCCTTCGCCGCTTCCAGTAAAAGCAGCTGAGACCTGGGCAGTTCCAGCACAGCGCAGTCCATGCCTTCGCCGCAGTCCATGGCTGCCGCACCGGTGATCGCCGCACCGTTTGAATCAAAAACAGCACCGGAAAACCGGCTGGAAGACGTGCCAAGCACGCAGACAACCGCATCGCAGTTTTCCATCTGGGTTTTGGCCTGATTTAACAGAGCTTCATTTTCTTCACGCAGCAGCGCGCCCTGCGCAAAAGATATATTTTCAGCGCCGAACACCTGCTTCATTCCGGCAAGAACAGTGCTGCCCTCGCCCTCTCTCATGGGCGGTGTATAGTCGCCCAACTGGTGATACAGCGCATCCGCGTTGGGACCGGTCACCAGAATCTTTTTCTTTTCTTTTTTGTCAAAAGGCAATACCCCACTGTTATTATGAAGCAGCACGGCACTCTCTCTGGCGATCTGCAGCGACTGGGGGTAAGTCTTTCCGTCAAAGGACTCTCCCTCTTCTTCCGGCAGATAAGGATGGTCAAACAGACCTCTTTCAAATTTCATGGTCAGAATGCGAAGCGCCGCTGCGTCCACCTGTTCTTCCGTCACATAGCCGCGGGCTACCGCTTCTTCCAGATGACCGAATGCGGTGTCCCAAAGCCCCATGTCCACGCCTGCGGTCAGCCCTGCAGCGCCGGATTTCACATTGTCACCGGTCATGAAATCCAGCTGATTTAATGCAACGCCGTCAGACATGACAATGCCGTCAAAGCCCATTTCTCCCCGCAGCACATCGGTCAGAAGCCATCTGTTGGCATGGCAGTATATGCCGTCAATCTCATTATAAGCTGCCATGACGCCCTTTGCGCCCGCCTTGGCACAGGCCGCCATGGGGGGCAGGTGAATCTCTCTTAACTCTCTTTCCCCGATTCTGGCCGCGCTGGCATTGACGCCGCCGGTACCTTCGCCCTGGGCCGCAAAATGCTTCGCCACCACATAGGGACCGGTCTGCTGAATCGCTTCCACCGCAGCTTCTGCCATTTTCGCGCAAAGCAGCGGATCTTCCGAGAAGCACTCCTCACTGCGGCCCCAACGGGGATCCCGCAGCACATCCAGCATGGAAACCAGCGCCAAATCCACGCCCATCTCCTGCAGCTGCTTTCCGCAGACTTTGTAAGCTTCCTTTAACAGTTCCGGATCAAAGGTCGCCCCGATACACAGATTCACCGGCAGCAGATAGCCGTCCAGCGCCTGATGCCCGTGAGGACATTCGGAACTCATCATCATCGGGATTCCCAGCCTGGAATGCTCGATGACATAACGCTGTACCTGGTTGTAAACCTTCTTCGCTGTCACACCGGTCAGACCGGTGCTGTAATCCTTGGCTGCCCAGGGATCTGCCCGGTACAGTCCGTACAGACAGCCCAGACCGCTGTACTTTTCCACTTCCTCCTTGAAGTCATCGGATAACTCCACAACTTCACCATCGGGAGTCTGTTTTCTTTCATAAATTGCAAATCCGTAGAGACGCTGATTTAACTGTCCCACTTTCTCATTCAGAGTCATTTCCGCAAGGAGCGCTTTGGCACGCTCTTTTGCACTCAGTGTGATATCCTGATATCGCTTCATTCATCAACCTCCCCCTGCTTTTCATTTTTTCGCGAATGGTGTCCTCCCTGATTTTGTATACCATCCGTGTTAATTTTTGTTAATTTACGTAACGGTTTGCAGGTGGCATAAATCAGGGTATTTTCGGCCAATTTCTTGTGTATCTGCCCTGCGAAGTTTTTTTGCGGCTTCGCTGCTGCTCTGCTGCCGTATTTCGCCTCTTCTGTGCATGACTTTAAACAGTTACGTTAACTTATGATAACTATATTATAACTATTTGTTAGGGATACTGCAAGGCATTAACGCAAATAAAAACCGATTGTGATTTCACTCGAAACAGTCCCCGGAGCACTGCGCCGGGGACCTGCAATTTTTTATATTATTTTTTCACACGGATGCCGCAGTAATCCAGCATCAGTTCACAGAACAGCGCGTTGGGCCAGGAGAACCACTCACGGGTATATTTCGTGGGGTCATTCACATCGAAGCCCTCGTGCATCATGCCCTTGCCGCCGTCGGTAGCCTTCATGGTCTTTAAAATTTCCAGTTTTTCTTCCCGGGTTTTGCTGGTCAGGCCCTGAATTGCCAGAGCGATGTGCCAGATGTAGTTCACATAGGTGTGCGGGCTGCCGATGCCTTTTGCTTTCTCGCCCTCAAAGTAATAGGGATTGCCGTTGCTTAAGATGAACTTTCTGGTGCTTTCCACCACCTCACGGTCGGTCGCTTCGTATCCCAGATAATCCATTGCCAGAAGGCTGGGAACATTGGCATCGTCCATCAGCAGGTACTGTCCGTATCCATCTGTCTCGTAGGCATAAATCTTACCGTAATACCAGCTGGAAACAATGCCGATGGTTTCGATCGCATCGTGGATTTCCTTTTTCATCTGAGCCGCTTCTTTGGCAAGTTCCTCGTCCTTGAGGATTTCCTTTGCAATGGTTTCCACATAGCCCAGAACAACGGTGGCAAACATGTTGGAAGGAATCAGATAACCGTATACGCAGGCATCATCGCTGGGACGGAACGCGGACCAGATCAGACCCACGCCGGATTTTACCAGAGCGCCTTTTCCCTCTCTGGACAGGGTGTCCAGGAAATAGCCGCCCTTTCTTTCAAAACGGTATTCCGACTTTTCTTCGTGGTACTGCTCTGTTTTCCACACGTTTAAAATAGTGCGGATGCCGTTTACGAAATTCTCATCGAAATGATCGGTTCTGCCTGTATTCTTCCAGATCAGATAGGCGAACTGAACAGGATAGCACAGGGAGTCAATTTCATATTTTCTCTCCCAGATCCAGTCGGACATGCCGATGTCTTCCGGCGCCCAGTGATTGCCGTTTGCCTCCTGATTAAAAGCGTTGGCATATGGGTCGTGATTGATGAAGAAAAACTGTCTTTTAGACAGGCCGACTAAAAGATCCGCAATTTCACTGTCCTGCGCTGCTGCGATCAGATAAGGACGAAGCTGTGCCACGGAATCGCGCAGCCACATCGCCGGAATGTCGCCGGTAATCACGTGGGTGGTTCCGTCAGGCATCTTTTTCACGGTGGTGTCCAGAGTATTGGTAAAACAGGTGATAAACAGCTGCACCATTTCCGGGTCATCGGCAAACTTTTCTTCCACCACGCCGATCAATTTTTTTAATGATTCAGGTAAATTTTCTTTCATACGATCTCCTCCTTGTGTGTACCGTCTTTGCGCTGTTCCCCCGACAGTCCCCATACGACGGTTCACCATTGATACTTATATACTGCTTTGTTTTTTTCAAACTGTCAAGCCGAAAAAATCTCAGATTATATATGGATTTTTTTACGGTCAAACCGCCACTCCAGCGGCGTTTTTCCGGTCACTTTTTTGAAGGTATTGATGAAATAGCTGAAATTGTTAAATCCCACGGAAAAAGCAACCTCTGATACGCTCATTTCCGTGCCCTCAAGCAGTGCCTTTGCGTCCTTTATTTTCAGCAAATTACAATATTGCTTCAACCCATATCCGCTTCTTTTTTTAAACATGTGACTTATATATGATCTGCTGAAGCAAAACCTTTCGGCAAGCTCATGAACAGAAACATCCATATGATATTCTTCCAGATATCTGAGGATTTGTGAATACACATCATCCTCGTCATCGTCACACTTTATTTCAGCTATGAGTTTTTCAATCATTATGCTGAGCGGCGAAATCAATGTGTCCAGAAGCTGCACCGGAATTTCTTCTTTTTTCATGTTTTCATCGTAGTATTTATCTTTTCCGGGTAAAATCTTCTTATCTCTGTATCCGCTTATGCTGATAAATCCTGCCACCGTATCATCCACCGAAATTCTGTGCACATATTCTGCAACTCCGGCATAACACACGCCCGTATAGCTTTCATCCGATTTGCATCTGAGCAGGACCATTTCCTGACATCTGATACATTTCCGGTGATTTGCGCGATCATTTTTCACTCGGAAACAGTATGGATTGGTATGTATATTATAGTCACGCAGCTTTTTGGCGCGAAAAAAAACATATGCATATTTGCCCGCCGGATGTATCGAAACGGACAGATCATGTTCCTTTTTCAAATATTCAATATATGCTGCAATCTTCTCTTCCGTTTTTTCCTTAAGCATAAAGTTACCGTTCATTTTCTCTGCATGCATTCGTCCCGCTTTCCATGCACTTTTTTGATATTTTCATGCTGAAAACTGCAAGAATTCCACAAAAATTTTTGTTATTGTATTATCATGCAGAGCAAAAAATGTCAAGCTCAAACAATAGAAAAAAGGAAGGAGAAGTAACAGAGCAGGTACAGCCTTTTGCGTTTTTGCGCTGACTGAGCTGTTACATCAAAGGGTATGCTGAACAGAGAAATTATCAGTGCCGATTTATGTGTGGTCGGCGGCGGACTGGCCGGAATGTGCGCGGCAATTGCTGCCGCAAGAAACGGTGCGAAGGTGGTTCTGATGCACGAACGCCCCGTGCTTGGCGGGAACGCTTCTTCGGAAATCAGAATGTGGATATGCGGTTCCAGAGGCGAAAATAACCGCGAGACAGGAATCGCAGAAGAAATCGCCCTCGAAAATTATTATCGCAATCCCACGAAGAACTATTACATATGGGATACCGTGCTGTACGATTTCGTAATACGTGAAAAAAACATTACGCTCCTTTTGAATTGTACCTGCATGGATGCCCAAATACAAAAAGGGGATTTCGGCTGCGGCCGCGACATAAAAATAACTTCTGTGACGGGCTATCAGATGACAACACAGATGTTTTATGAAGTTCGCTGTACGAATTATGCGGACTGTTCCGGAGACAGCATTCTTGCCCCTCTCACCGGCGCACAGTTTCGCATGGGCCGTGAAAGCGCTGATGAATTCGGTGAAAATACGCATGTGAAAGAACCTGACGATCTGACCATGGGAATGAGCTGTCTGATTCAGGGGCGCGAAACACAGCGCCCCGTCAAATTCACTCCGCCGGACTGGAGCACCCCTCTTACGGCCGACAGCTTTCAGGACAGAAATCCCGATATCTATAATACATCTGAAAATTACTGGTATCTCGAACTTGGCGGAAACCGCGACACCATCACCGATACGGAAGAAATTGCCGGAAAGCTCATTCCGCTGGCCATAGGCACCTGGGACTATATTAAAAATTCCGGCAATTTTCAGGCCGATAACTGGGAGCTTGATTTTCTCGGTTTTCTGCCCGGCAAGCGCGAATCGCGCAGAATGGTCGGCGAATACATCATTACGGAAAGGGACATATCCGAAAACCGGCAGTTTGAAGATACGGTTGCATACGGCGGCTGGCCGCTTGATGATCACTTTCCGGACGGATTTTATCACAAAGGAAAGCCCAACACCAATTTTTTCACCCCCGCACCATACTGCATCCCCTATCGCTCCATGTATTCCAAAAATGTGTCCAATCTGTTTTTTGCCGGCCGAAACATCAGTATGACACATATGGCAATGAGCAGCATACGGGTTATGATGACCTGCGCAGTTATGGGGCAGGCAATCGGCACAGCCGCAGCAATAGCAGCAGAATATAATCTTACTCCGCATGAGGTATACCTGCAGAAGCTCGCCCTTCTGCAAAACAGACTTCTGGACAGCGACTGCTTTATTCCGAACCGGAAACGACAAATCAGCCCGCTGTGTAAAGAAACTGATTTAATAAACGGAGACGACTCGCTCAAAAACGGCGAAGACCGTCCCCACAGAATATACGGAAACGCCCGCTGTGGTGTAAAAATCAAAAACGGCAGTCCGCTCACATACGAATTCAGTAAATTGGAAGCCGTTTCCACTGTTCACATAACCTTTGACAGCGATTTGAACAGAAAAACGCTGCCCGGCACACAATGTGAACAGCAGCACAGCATGCGCTGCAACACGCTGCTTGACAGTCCGCAGTTTTATGTTCCCCAAACCCTGTGCAAGGGATTTATTCTGGAAGCAATGACAGAGAATGGCCCGGTTATTCTATACAGGACAGAAAAAAACTTAAACCGCGCTTACTGCATCCCCATCGACCAAAAAATCAGCCGGCTGCGGCTGACTCCCCTTTCCAACTGGGGCGGCAGCGATACCACGACCATCTTTTCCTTTGACTTCCGATAAACATGCACCGCCAGGCGCATCCACCGTAAAAACGGCTCAAAACCGATTGTGTTTTGAGCCGTTTCTTTTTACTGTGTTAAAAATCAGATCTTCTTTTCATTCTTTACCGCGGGAGCGATGGAAATGTTTGCCGCATAGAACGGAATCAGGGTTGCCTGTACCGCATGGTAAAGGTCGGATTTGCCGGGCCATACCGTGCCGATCACGTTGTTATTGCAATCCAGCTGGTGATACCAGGAACCGTTCACATGGTCCAGAACCTTCTCATCCAGATACTGCATGAATTCAGCATAATCAGCAGCATACTTGTCTTTTCCGGTCACCTGATATAAAACTGCGGAAGTGTTGATCGCTTCTGCCAGCGTCCAGTGCATTCTGTCATGTACCACGGGCTTGCCTTCCCAATCGGTAGTGTATGCGATGCCGGGCGCGCCGTCAGCGTTCCATGCATCCGCAATCGCTCTGTTGTAAAGGCTCTCGGAAATTGCGATGTATTTCTCAGCGCCTTCCGTACCTTTTTCATAGGTGGACAGCGCCCACTGAGCGATCAGTCTGGCCCATTCGATGCCGTGTCCGGGCGTTGCCCCGTAAGGCTTGAACTGATCATCGGGTTTATCCTTGTTGCATTCCAGATCAGCAACCCAGTCTTTGGAGAAATGCTCAGGAATTCTCCAGTTATTCTCTTCTGCCCATCCAACGACATGGTCAATGATGCGGCCTGCTCTCACACGATATTTCTCATCGCCGGTCACATCGGCAGCTGCCAGGAAAGCTTCCACGGTATGCATGTTCGCATTCAGTCCGCGGTAGTCGTCCAGAACGGTGAATTCTGTATTCCATGTATCGCAGGAAAGTCCTTCTTCTTCATTCCAGAAGCGAAGGTCGTAGAGTGCCAGCGCTTCATCCAGAAGTTCCTTTGCGCCTTCCACTCCCGCCAGAGTCGCGGAAGAAGTCGCTAAAATCACAAAAGCATGTGCATAGCACTGTTTGGTGGGAACAATTTTTCCTTCGGAGGTCAGGCCCGCATACCAGCCGCCGTTTACCTTGTCATGCAGTTCGCCCTGCAGCCCCTTTAAGCCGGCTGCTGCCAGTTCTTTGGCTCCTTCATGGCCTAAAAAACTTGCGATGCTGTATACATGCACCATACGGCTGGTGATCCATGTCTCACGATTTCTGTCCGTCCAGGGTGTTCCGTCATCGCCAAGATAATAGGAACCGCCGCCGGGTGAAGGGAATTTGTGTCCGAAATTGAACAGTCCTTCACGGATTTCTTCCTGGAACTTTTCGTTCTCTTTTGTACCGATCAGATACTTTTTGCTGATTTCGCTCATTGGTGTTTACCTCTCCTCATTCTATTTTCGCTTTGTTGTGTTTTCGTTGTGTCGTGGCCTTTTTGACAACAGACATCCGGCTGCAGATGCCGTTGTTTCGTTAGACCCCATCAGCGAAACTTCCCCTAAATTTTATTGTAACTGAATTATACCTCAAGATGGCCGATCTGTACAAGAGGGAATGTGCTAAGACAGTTCAATATTGATGCCGGGTGTTACTGAAAACGGAGTGAACCGTAACGTTGGGGGCAAAAAGTCTTTGCCCCCAACACCCAATATTCCGGCTTGCTCCCAAATACAATTCATGTTAGAATCGAGGACATGAATACACCAAAAGAGAAATACGAAATTTTAAAAACATATTATGGATATGACAGCTTCCGGGACGGTCAGGAAGAGTTGATTGACTGCCTGCTTTCCAACCGGGATGTGTGCGGCATCATGCCTACCGGTGCCGGAAAATCTGTCTGCTACCAGGTGCCTGCTCTGATTCTGCCCGGCATCACCCTGGTCATTTCTCCGCTGATTTCGCTGATGAAGGACCAGGTTCGGGCGCTGAATCAGATGGGAGTTCACGCTGCTTATTTGAACAGCTCCCTCACCTATCATCAATATCTTAAAGCGCTGGCACTGGCGAAGGAGTGCCGTTACAAAATTATCTATGTGGCACCGGAACGGCTTTTGACAGAGGATTTTCTTGACTTCGCGGTTCATGCCCCGATTTCCATGCTGGCCGTTGATGAAGCGCACTGCGTTTCTCAGTGGGGCCAGGATTTTCGTCCCAGCTATTTAAAAATTCCCGATTTTGTCCAGCAGCTTCCCACCAGGCCCGTCATCGGCGCGTTCACCGCAACGGCAACCCGCGAAGTAAAAGAGGACATCATCCGCATGCTGAATCTTTCCGATCCTCACATGACCGTGACAGGATTCGACCGGAAAAACCTCTACTTTGAAGTCCGTCACGATAAGGATAAATACGGAGGGATTCTGCAATACTTAAATGCCCATCCGGATTCTTCCGGAATTATTTACTGCGCAACCCGCAAGAATGTGGAAGAAGTCTGTGACCGCCTCATTTCCGACGGTTTTGCTGCCACCAGATATCACGCAGGGCTTTCCGATGCAGAACGCCGTTCCAACCAGGAAGCCTTTACCTACGATGAAACTCCCATCATGGTGGCAACCAATGCTTTCGGCATGGGCATTGACAAATCCAACGTCCGCTTTGTGCTGCACTACAACATGCCAAAAAACATGGAAAGCTATTATCAGGAGGCCGGTCGTGCCGGCAGAGACGGCGCCGCTGCTGACTGCATTCTTTTTTACAGCGGTCAGGATGTGATCACCAACCAGTTTTTTATTGAGCAAAACAGAGACAATGAGGAACTCACCGGTGAAGCGCTGGAACTGGTGCGGCAAAGAGATCGCGAGCGTCTGAAAAAAATGACTTTTTACTGTCACACTCCGGACTGTTTAAGAGACTACATGCTGCGCTATTTTGGGGAGTACGGAGCGGGTTATTGCGGCAACTGTTCCAATTGCCTCCACACTTTTGAAACTGTTGATATTACCCAAATCGCCAACGACATGATCGGCTGTGTTCTCACCAGCGGCATGCGCTATGGCGTCAATGTGATTCTGGATGCACTGCGTGGAAGCAAAAGCGAAAAGGTGCTTCGTTTTCAGCTCAATGAAAACCACTACTATGGCTCCCAGGCCAATGAAACCATCGTTTTTTTGCGTCAGGTTCTCAATTATCTGGTTCTGACGGAATATCTGGTGGTTACCGATGATCAGTATCCCATTGTCAAAGTAAAAGAAAAGGGCTTGTCCTTCTTTTCGGAGGCCGGTGACTTCCGCCCGGTTCTGACCATGAAGGCTGCCAGAAAAACGACACAGACACCATCCAAAGGCGACAAGGCCTCCGCTTACGGAACATTCTCCGGCGAAACCTCAGCATCTTCCGGCAGCAAAAAGCATGCTTCTGCCCCCCGGACCGGCTCTGCTCCCTTCGAATCGCTCCGCAAGCTTCGAACCGAAATCGCCCGCGCACAGCATATTCCTCCTTATCTTGTGTTCTCCGACAAAACACTGGAATCCATGTGCGTGCTTCTGCCCCAGACCAAAGAGGAAATGCTCACCGTTCACGGCGTGGGCGAACTGAAATATCAAAAATATGGGGAACAGTTTTTGAAGCTCTGTCAGGAACTGGCCGGCGATCCGGAAATATAAAGACGAACAAAACAAATCGGGCCTGGAGGAACTCCAGGCCTTTTACATTTTCATTATTTGTGCATAAAGTCATATCGGCACAGCCGGCCAGACCTTTTGCCCCAACGTCTGATTTTTAAAATCCGTATTCAAAAGCTCCTGAGCGCTTCCTCATCGCCTTCTGATTTATCAATCGCTTTAATCGTCACATAATAACCGTTTCCATTTCCGATTTCCACATAAACCCGGTCACCGACTTTATGTCCCATCAGGGCCTTCCCAAGCGGCGATTCTGTGGAAATCAGATTTTCTAAAGAATTCTGCCGCATAGTGGTCACAATTTTATAGGTTTCTGTCTCATCATCCTCTTCAAAGAAAACGTCAACCTTATTATTTACACCCACTTCATCCTCGGCCGACTCATCAGAAATTACTTCTGCAGTCCGAATCATGCGCTCCAGGAACCGGATACGTCCTTCATTTTTGTTTTTAAATTTTTTTGCTGCGTAATACTCAAAATTTTCCGAAAGATCGCCCTGGGCTCTGGCAGCCTTCACATCCTCCAGCGCCTCCCTGCGCACCACCAGCTTGCGGTACTCGATCTCTTCCTGCATTTTTTTGATATCACTTTCTGTTAACTGATTATGCACGTCATACTCCTTTTGGGATTTTCATTTGCCTTTTGCAGCAGGCAGAAGCTTTTAAACTCTATTCCTGCTATAGTTTGTCAGGCTCAAATCCCTCAAAAATAAAATAATCATAATACTTCCGGCAGGCATCCAGCTGCGCCTGACATTTTACAGTCCAGGCAACGGAGGGACAGCCAAACAGGTTGCGGCAGATGTTCTTTGATACCGCATGCATCGCACGACAGTCATATGCGATAAAATCCGGCTTTGTCAAAAAGTTGGTCAAAAGATGGCGCATCACATGATACACTGCTTTGCCTCTTTCCCCGTCACGCTGATAGTTCATGGATAATTGTCCCCTGCAGATGTAGGGATAATTTGACTTATACCACATAAGCACCTGCGGATGGAAAGATTCAATGCAGTAAATGCCCTGATACCCATTTAAAATCTCCTGCGCCTTTTCGCAGATATTGCTGCCGTTTTTATACTTCAGTTCCACAATCAGAGGCACCCTGCCATCCACCAGCTTCAGAACTTCCGTAAACAGCGGAATATGCTCCTGGCTGTCATAGATGTTAAACCGCTGCAGCTCTTCATAGGTAAAGCTGTCCACCTGACCGTCCACATGGCAGAGTCTTTTTAACCCAAAATCATGGACTACAACAACTTTTCCATCCTTCGTCAGCTGAACATCCAGCTCAATTCCATAACCTGCATCCACAGCCTTGCGAAACGCGGCCATGCTATTTTCCGGTGCATCCGAAATGTTGTCATGCAGGCCTCTGTGGGCATAATAGACCTTCGGCATCCGCTCCGGTCTGTCATACAGCCTCGGCGCAACTGCAAATAAATATGTACCTACCGCACCGATTGCCGCCAACAGTTTTTTCTGATTCTTCATTTCCTACTCCTTTATATCTGACTGATGCCAGCCGTCAAATCTCAATCTTCCACATCAAAATTTTCCAGCAGTGTCTTCTTTGCTTCCGGTTTGTTGTCCCCATGCTTCACCAGGCCAACCGTCAACATTGCAAGTACAACAAACAGTGCGCAGTAGGGAAACAGCGCTCTGTAGGAGATATACTGCATGACTGCGCCCGATAAAATGGGTGTTGCGATCTGCGCAGACATGGAAAACGTATAATACAATCCGGTATACTTGCCCACATCCCCACTTCTGCACATTTCCACAACCATGGGCAGCGTATTTACCGTCACCGCAGCACTGCCCAGGCCAATCAGCACAAATCCAGCATTAATGATCGGATGATATTGGGTAAAGAAAGCGGCCGCAGTAAAACTTACCAGCACCAGGGCAAGTCCGCCCAGAATACATTTTCTGCGTCCGATTTTTGCCGAAATCTGACCAATGGGCACATAGCCGATGATGGCAGACACGGTCGCCACCATAAGACAGTTGGCAAAACCACCGCCGGTCACGCCCCAGACAGTGCGGGCATAACGGGAAAATGCGGTGGTAACTGCATTATAACCCATAAACCATAAAAAAATTGTCAAAAGAATGAAGATCAGACTGCGTTTTACTTCCGGCGCAAGTTCTTTTGTTTTCGCCGCATCCAGGGCCGCTTTTTGTGCCGCTTTTTCATCAGCGCCGCCCGCTTTTGCAGCCCTCTTTGCTTCTTCCATCTCCATTTCGGAAATCTCAGCGGCCAGTTTCTTTTCACGGATTGTGATCACCAGCAATGCAACCGCCGCCACCATAATCAGCGCGACGCCCACAAATACCGGCGTATAATCCGGTCTGGCATCATCGGAAACCAGAAGGCTGATCAAAATCAGCGTATACACACTTCCAACTGTCCCCATCAGATTGATCATGGCATTTGCCTGGCTGCGCAGCGGTTTGGGCGTCAGATCGGGCATCAGCGCCACCGCCGGTGAGCGGTACAATCCCATGGAAATCAGCAAAAAGAACAGTGCAGCAACAAACAGCACCAGATTCTCCTTTTTGTCCGCAAGCGGCAGAACAGACATAAAAATCACCGCCAGAATTGTCCCAACCACAATAAAAGGTGTTCTTTTTCCAAATTTCGTATCCACCCTATCGGATAAAGAACCAAGAACAGGCAGCAAAAATACTGCCAACACATTGTCCACTGCCATAATCGCGCCGGTCACGGTTTCATTCATATGAAAGGTCTGCTGCAGAATCAGCGGTACAATGCTGTCATACATCTGCCAGAATGCGCAGATCGATAAAAAAGCAAGACCAATTAACAGCGTTCTTCTGTAATTCAGTTTCAAAATCATCCCCTCCTTAAACTATTCTTCCTGCCTGCCCCAAAGTTCTCCGGCCTTGAAGCCCAGAATCATTAATTCCAGCACCTGTGGATCATATTGCCTGTATTTTAAAAAGTAGTACAGCGTGTCCAGATAATTCAAAAATGATTTTTTGTCTCCGTCCTTTAAGACCAGATTCTTTTTGTTCTTTACCAGAAATGCTGCAATTCTGGAGAATACAAACTTCTCATTCACAAAAGCAAGTACATCGTCCTGCTGTCCCTGCTTTACCACCTGCAGAGGCTTTCTGCGCAGCAGCCAGAAGCTCTCGTAGGAAATCACCTTGATTTCATTGATGTGATGAATATGATGAAATCTTTTGAGCCGGGATACATCTGTAAAATAGTCCAGCACCATATGCATCAGAATCACCTCATCCACCCGCACACTGTCCTGCAGATGCACACTTTTTAAAAATTCCATGCACTCTTTATATAAAAAAGCAAATCGGCTGTGGATAATTTCCTCTCCGAATTCATCCAACAGTCCTTCATAATTCAAATATACGCTTTCAATATTTTTCATCGCACAAATTTCCTTCCAGCTGCAAAATCTCGTAGCACAGCTTTGTCTGCAAAAAGTTGCAGTAATCGTTCATCCCTTTATCTTCCACCGTCCCGTAGCGGGTCTGAGAGGTATCTCCCAGCAGATGCTGACGGATAGCTCCGTTTTTCACCAGCGCTGTCATCCGGTCGGCGCTTTCAATGGCGCTTCTTGGTATCCCTGGAAAATTCTGATTCATTCACCTGTCCTCCTATTTGGAAATCACGGAAAAAATGGCATCTTCCACAGTAACGATCTCGTCCAGCTCAAATTTTTTCGTCTGCTGCTTATGAGCCTCAAATTCTGTCCTTGTGTCCACCATGCTCTTTTTGTCCCTGAAAGCATCTCCCGGCACATTCTGAAGTCTCCGGTAAAAAGAAGCCATTTCATCTCCCATGCCCGCCAGTCGATTTAGAAGTTCGGAAAATTCCGTCAGCATGGGATCTTTCTTTTTGTAAGGATATAAAATATGATGGTCAATTTCTCCCCAGCCTTCCTCAAACAGCGTCCTTACCTGAATTTCCAGATAGACGCCGCGGTATTTGAGAATGTAGTGCACAGAACGATAATATTTCTGATCATAAATATTGTCGCTGGAAATCCAGTCCGCATAAATATCGCTGAAATCTCCCTGCCGCATGTGAACCTTAGGCGGCTCCACCATATACATATCTCTGTCCTGTTCATAATCCTTCAGGCAGTCATAGACATACCAGGCAGGCTTGTTTTCAAAATGAGAAAGCAGATATTTGTGAAAAATCACCCAGTCCTCCCGGTACAGTAATAGTCCCCGAAAGCCGATGAGATCCGTCACAAACTTCAGGTAGTTATGTCTGTTTAAATCCTTGTACTTACGATAATTTTCGATTCTTCTGCGGATGATCTTCTCCACCAGATGTTCCGGCGTCTTGACGCGGGTTCGATAAGAATGCAAACCGGCCTGTTCTTCCTTATTCTCAATAAATTCCCGGAGAAATAAATCCCGGATCCTGTAAAATTCTTCCAGGCGATTTGAATAGTCCTCGGCAATGGCCGCAAGCTCTTCCCAGGGCAATCCGGCTTCTTCAAACTGTTCCTGGGTCAGGGCGTACTTTTTTAAAAATTCATCTTTTTCCATAAACATTTCAAATTACTCCAACAGCGCAAAATGCTCCCGCCAGGCAGCTTTTTATGCAACAAACATCCGTCGGACCTTCCTGCCGCATAAAAAGGTGTGCGCATTAGCGCACACTCCGCATCGAGCGCGGTCGCGAAGCGATGATTTCCGGCAATCGTAGATTGCCTGGGCGCTGCGAGTACGCATCGTTGCGCGAAGCGCATTTTTGCTCTAAGGAATTTTCGAAGAAAATTCCTGTAGAGTAAAAAAGCCGGGAACTACAAATCGTAATCCCCAGCCTCATTGTCATTCCTTTTGTTATTATAGAGCATTCTGCGGCCCCACGTCAACCTCTATGGCTCGTCCTTTACAAAGCTTTTACGGTTCACTCCGTCCCCGGCAACACTGCACAATTTCCCTACTCTTCACCGAACTCTCTCAGCCCCAGCCTCACATCTTCCACCATATCCACCATGTCCTCCGGCAGATGGTCAAACAGGTAGTTTTTGGCATCGCTGTGCTTTTTGCGCCATACTTCCCGAATCTGCTGTTTCGTGAATTCAACCTCTTCCAGAAGCTCTCTGGCGGAGAGTCTGCGGGCACCCTGTCCGTAAATGATCACCTGCTCCAGCGCATCAGAGGTTGCTACCGTCACCGGATTTTCCCGGCCCAGCTTATGTGCCGTTTTTTCAATATACTGATCCGCAGTTTCCGCTTCCTTTGTAAAAACCACATCAATGTTGTGATACTTCATAACGCTGCCCACACCGCCTTCTACGCGGTAAGCATCAAAGACCAGAATCAGCACACATTTATGAAAGCCCTGATAGTTGGACAGAATGTCCATCAGCTTATTCCGGGCACTTTCAATGTTGACCGCTGCCAGTTCCCGCAGATCTTCCCACGCAAAAATGATGTTATAGCCGTCCACCAGCAGATATTCCGTCGTATCCTGCACATTCTTTTTGTTGCTGTAATAGGAAACCGACTTCTGCCCCGGCATCCGCTGGGTTTCCGCAGCATTCTGCAGGCCTGACCAGCGTCTGGTCACATTCGTTGGCGGCTCTTTTTTCTTTTTATAACTGTAGCGCTCTTTCTTATTGGCATGATAGGTCCGGGCAAAAATCTCTTCCAGCTCTTCGTTGCTGACGCCTTCCGGCAATGAAACTTCCCGGCGCCCTTTGCTCTGTGCCGCTTCTTCGGCCTGCCTGGCCGCCAGCGCCAGCTTTTCTTCCTCTGTCAGCTTCGGTGCCAGGCAGCTTTCCAGATGCATGTACTCTTCCACCTCATACCAGGGCACCACAAAGCCTGCGCCATGGGCACAGAATACGGAACCTGTCGGATTTTTCAGATCCGCTTCAGGATCATAGGAGGATTTTTCAATCACCTCCTCTGCGTTGTGGCACACCTCGTAACCGCCCGGCACACAGTTTAATTTCCCGCGTCCCTTCGTATAGGCGGTAACTTCCCGCTGATAACCGCTCATGGCAGCCACCGGTGCTTTGCCCTTCAGCACGGAAAATTCTCCTTCCAGCGAAGGCTGTCCAAAGCTCCCCTGCATTTTCTGTATGTCTGTCATGGCTCTGCCGATGTTCTCCGAAGGCACTTCCAGCGTAAACGCATACACCGGCTCCAGCAGCACGCTTTCTGCATTCATCAGCCCGTGTCGAACCGCGCGGTAAGTGGCCTGCCGAAAATCGCCGCCCTCCGTATGTTTCAAATGGGCACGGCCATCCGCCAGGGTGATTTTCATATCGGTGATTTCACCGCCAACCAGCACACCTTTGTGCTTTTTCTCTTCCAGATGGGTCAGCACCAGTCTCTGCCAGTTGCGGTCCAGCACATCTTCGCTTACATCTGCAGCAAACTGCAGGCCTGCTCCCCGCTCAAGCGGTTCCAGAATCAAATGCACCTCCGCATAATGGCGCAGCGGTTCAAAATGTCCCACGCCTTCCACCTTGTCGGCAATGGTCTCCTTGTATACAATGCTGCCTTCTCCGAATTCTGCGGTCACACCAAACCGGTCTTTGATCTGGTTTTTCAGAATTTCCATCTGTACATCGCCCATGACCTGCGCATGGATTTCCCTGGACTCCTCCTGCCAGATCACGGAAAGCTCCGGCTCTTCTTCCTCCAGCTGTTTTAACTTCATATACATGCTGTGGGGATCACTTTTCACATCATCCTCAGGAAGCTCTATCCGATAGGTCAGGACCGGCTCCAGCACGGGAAGCACTACTTCCCGATCAATTCCAAATCCCTGACCGGCAAAAGTCTGCGTCAGACCGGTCACCGCACAGATCATGCCCGCAGAAGCTTCCGCTGCCGGCACAAAAGAGGCGCCCGAATAAAGCCGCAGCTGATCCGCCTTTTCCTCCCAGATCTGCTCGCTCTCCATCCCTTCCTGCCGGTTCGTAAGCAGCATCTTCGCTTTCAGACTTCCGCCTGTAATTTTCATATGAGTCAGGCGCTTTCCCTGCTCGTCTCTGGATATTTTGAACACTCTTGCCCCAAACTGTTCCGGATACTGTTTCGGACACAGCCAGGTATACAACCCCTTCAAAAGCTCTTCCACGCCGAACACCTTCAGCGCCGAGCCAAAAAAGCATGGAAAAATCTTACGCTGGACAATCAGGACTGCGATGTCCTCATCCTGTGGTTCTTCGCCCTCCAGATAGCGCTCCAGCAGCTGATCATCGCAAACCGCAACATTTTCCATAAAATCGGCCGGCGGCAAAATCTGACAGGTTTGCCAGCCCTCTTTATCTGCTTTGACGCTCTGATTTTTCGCTGTACTGCCTGCTGCATTTTGTTTTTCCGCCCCATCTTCTGTCACCGTTGAAAAGGCCACACATTTTTTATCCAGCTTATCCTGCAGTTCCTGCATCAGCCGATCCGCATCAGTACCGGGCTGGTCCATTTTGTTCACAAAAAGAAAAACCGGAATCCGATAGCGGGCAAGAAGACGCCACAATGTCTCCACATGTCCCTGCACGCCGTCGGCGCCGCTGATCACCAGAACCGCATAGTCCAGCACCTGCAGGGTTCTTTCCATTTCCGCCGAAAAATCCACATGTCCCGGCGTATCCAAAAGCGTAATCTCATACTCTCCCAGGTCAAAGCGGGCCTGCTTGGAAAAAATGGTGATGCCCCGTGCTTTTTCCATTGCATCGGTATCCAGAAAAGCATCCTGATGATCCACTCTTCCCATTTTCCGGATGCTTCCCGTTTTATATAAAAGGCTCTCTGCCAGCGTTGTTTTGCCGGCATCCACGTGGGCCAAAATGCCCACAACAAGCTTTTTTGTCGCTTTCAATTCTCTGCTTCCTTTCTTTTTTGCGAAGCTTCTACTTCTTTGACTCTTTTCTGTATACCGAAGGAGTTACCTTCATCACCCGCAAAAACTCCCGGTTAAAATAGCTGACATTGTTAAATCCGCAAAGAGTGCAGATTTCGCTGATTTTTTTCTCCGAATTTTTCAGCCACTCACAACTTTTCATGATACGGTATCTTTTTAAATAAGTAAAGGGGGTACTGCCCGTCAGCTGTTTAAAAGACCGACACAGCTGTCCTTCGCTCACATGCACGATTTTCGAAAGCATCTGGAGTGAGATATCCTCCTGAAAGTGATGATGGATATACCGGAGAATCGTTTGCATCTGTTCCTCCATTTTTCCCCTGGGACTGTGTTCTGACAATTTTGCCAGATGAAACCGATACAATGACTGCCATATCACCCGGATCAGCCCTTCCACCAAAAGATCTGTGTCCATTTCCCGCCCACAACTGCCGCTTTGGGTCTGTATAAAAATACGTTTCAGATCCTGTAACACCGCTTTCTGCCACTCAATCTGCGGGCTTAAATACAGACCAAAACGGCTGTTGTCATGCAAAATGGGCTGCACATATTTCTGAAACCGGGCGGTATCTGTTGGAGACACCACCAGCTCTGCCGAAAATACAAGTGCCCAGAAGGAACCTGCGCTTCCCCCGGCCGCTTTCGCCGTATGAAGCAGATTAGGCGGAACAAATACAGCATCTCCCGCTGTCAGATGCCAGCAAACATCCTCAATGTAAAAATCCAGTTCCCCCTCCCGCAGATAGTACAATTCCACTTCCGGGTGCCAGTGCAGATACAGCGCTGTCTCATTATCCCCGGAAAATGTTATGTGATAGATCGAGTATGGTTCCGTTTTGGTCATATGGGCAATTTCTTCCCGAAAACATGCTTTATTCTTTGATTCCATCCGTCTTTCTCCACCCGCTGCGTCACTGTGAGAGCATCCCTTTTCCTTCCAGTTAACACTATAAAGCCTTGCACCGCAATAATCAAGATCGTATTACTTTTCTGCAAAATTATGAAAGAAATCCATTCCTTTTTGCGATATTCTACAAGTATCAACTGCTGCGGCGTTTCAGTGACAATACACCTTTTTCATGGCCGCACACAACAATACACAGGAGGTACTGCTCATGAATTTTTTTGAAGAAAAAGACGGCAGTCTGATTTTCCGTGAAAACGGCGAAACCGTCATGCTCACTCCCTGGGGAGAAAACAGCCTGCGCATCCGCTCCCGCATTCTGGATGATATCGGAGAGGAAAATGCTGCACTGCTGCCCCCGGCTCCAACAGAAGCAAAAATCACTCTGGATGACCTGAGTGCTTCCATCGAAAACGGCAGGCTTCGGGCAGAGCTTTCCGTCAATCTCTGGGGGAATGCCCTGCAGATCACCTTCAAAAATCAGGACGGCAAGGTGCTGCTTCAGGAAATTCCAAACGGCGGCGCCCTGCAGGTAAAAGCCCGCCATTTCAAGCCTCTGGCAGGCGGAAATTTCCGGTTAAAGGCAAGCTTTGTTCCTCAGCCCGGCGAAAAAATCTACGGTATGGGACAGTATCAGCAGGAAATCATGGATTTAAAAGGCTGTAATCTGGAACTGGCGCACCGAAACTCTCAGGCCAGCGTACCATTCTACATTTCCAGTCTTGGCTATGGATTTTTATGGAACAATGCGGCCATCGGCGAAGTCCATTTCGGTTCCAACACCACGCAGTGGGTGGCCGAATCCACAAAACAGCTGGATTACTGGATCACAGCAGGAGACACACCCGCCGAAATCGAAGAAGCTTATGCCCAAGCCACCGGCACGGCACCCATGATGCCCGAATACGGTCTCGGTTTCTGGCAGTGCAAGCTGCGTTATTATAACCAGGAGCAGGTACTTTCTGTTGCCCGGGAATACAAAAAGCGCGGCATTCCGCTGGATGTTTTTGTCATCGATTTCTTCCACTGGCCCAAGTGCGGTGACTGGCGCTTTGACGAAGAATTTTTCCCTGACCCTGCAGCCATGATCCGGGAGCTTAAGGATATGGGAATTGAAACCATGGTATCCATCTGGCCTCAGGTATCCTGGGAAAGCGAAAATTATCAGGAAATGAAACAGCAGGGACTTCTGGTAAAAATCAATTCCGGCATCGATGTACAGATGCTTTTTGAAGGCAATAATGTATTCATGGATGCCACCAATCCCCGCACCAGAAAATATGTCTGGGAAAAATGTAAGAAAAACTATGCCGATCTGGGCGTTAAAACCTTCTGGCTGGATGAGGCGGAACCGGAATTTGGCGGATATGATTTTGAAACCTATCGTTACCATGCAGGCTCCGTTGCGGAAGCCGGCAACATTTACCCCAGAGAATACGCCCGCCTTTTCTATGAGGGGCAAAAAGAAAACGGCCAGGAAGATATCGTCAACCTGATCCGCTGCGCCTGGGCAGGCAGTCAGCGCTACGGTGCTCTTGTCTGGTCCGGAGACATTCACTCCACCTATGAAGACTTCCGCAAACAGATCTGCGCCGGTATTCACATGGGGCTTTCCGGCATTCCCTGGTGGACCACGGACATCGGCGGTTTCGGCGGCGGTTACGTGGAGGATGAAGGCTTCCGCGAGCTTTTGGTCCGCTGGTTTCAGTTCGGCGCCTTCTGTCCCGTTATGCGCCTCCATGGAAACAGAGAGCCTTCCATTGAAATTTTTGACAAATCCGGCAAAAAGAGAAACGGCAGCGGCAACGACAACGAGATCTGGAGCTTCGGTGAGGAAAATTATCAGATTATGGCAAAATTCATCCGTATCCGCGAGCTGATGCGCGACTACACCAGAAGCCTGATGAAACAGGCCCATGAAAAAGGCACTCCCGTCATGCGTGCCCTGTTCTATGAATTTCCTCAGGACAAGGCATGCTGGGACATCACGGATTCCTATCTGTACGGTTCCGATATCCTGGTCGCTCCGGTCTGTCACGAAAAGGCAAGAAGCCGTCAGGTCTATCTGCCTGCAGGCGCCTCCTGGACCCATGCGGGAACCGGAAAAGTTTATGAAGGCGGAAAGGCTTACGAAGTGGAAGCGCCCCTTGATACGCTGCCGATCTTTTTAAGATATGGCAGGCAGGGGTATCTGATTGGAGAGATCTGAGAAGCCAAACTCTTTATACAAAACCGGGGCTGTTGCAGCGCTGAGAAATCTGCCGTTGCCCCAACACCGGGCACAGCTTCAGTCAACACTACACTCATAAAAAATCTCCATCAAACAAAAAAGTGATAAGTGTAAAAATCCGGCCCGAATCGGGCGTGATACCGTTCCTGTACGGAATCACTCGAAATGACCTACTGACCCATTTGTCTGGCGTTCGGTTCAGATCATAAGATGACAGTCGAAAACTGTCGTTTCAGATATTTACAACTTATCACATTTTTTGACAGAAGGCAATATATCCGTTTTGGGGACGATTTCAGCTCACTACACCTCAAACAACAGCGTCACAATCTCATAAGGCTTCACCGTCAGTCTGACAAAATCGCAGCCCTGCCCCTCTTGCGCGCCGACTGCTTTGCTCTCTTTCCACTGTGTCAGCGGACGCTCCCGCAGGTCGCTGACACAATACTTCTTCCATGCAAATCCGGTATTTACGCGCACCTTATTTGTGCCGCCGGTAAAGTCGTGGAAGCGGACTGCAATATATTTTCCGTCTTCCGTTTTCTTGATCGCGTCCAGCTCCACACAGTCCTTATCAAAGAAAAGGAAGCTGTCAGTGCCAAGCGGCAGATTTCCGAGGTTCTGCAGACTGCCGGTGTTTTTCTGCCCTGCCGATATCTGCAAATTTCCCTGCACCACATGCAGTGGTTGATTCATCATGCTTGCTTCCTGCACCACACGGCCTTCCACGAAGTCACCGCCATGAGGCAGCAGTGCATAAGTAAATACATGCTCCCCAATATCCTGACTGTGATCAGGATAAGTTGCCGCCTTAATCAGCGTGATGCGCAGCACATTATCTTTCACATCATGTCCATACTTGCAGTCATTCAACAGGCTGACACCATAGCCATACTCGGAAAGATCCGCAAACCGATGTGCCACTGTTTCAAACTTCGCCTGATCCCAGGATGTGTTCCAGTGATTCGGACGGCGCACATTGCCGTACTGCACATCAAAGGTTCCGTAGGTGGTACGGATATCCACAGGAAATGCCGCTTTTAAGAGCTGATGCTGTTCGTGATAATCCACTTTTGTCACGAAGTCAATTCTGCGGCTGTGTGCATACAGAATCAGATCCTGCCATATGGTGGAATTCATATACGCATACCGCATGCGGATCACCATTCTGACGGGACCGCACTCTGCAATTTCAAAGGAAGTCAGATTCGTGATTTCCCGCATCTTCTGCTGATAAAAAATATCAATATCCCAGGCATCGTTGCCCATCGGCTTGTCTTCAAACATCTGCAGCACATTTGCACACGCACCTTCAGGCAATACTTCCCGTTCAAACTCCTTATCATACAGGCGGGCAATCTGGCCGCTCTCATTGAGGACAATCTGATAGAAAGGCGTTTCCAGCCTTCGGCCGTTCTTTGAATATGCGAATGCGCTGTCACGCTCATCTGCACAGCCACATTCCGCTGCATCTGCCAAACCCACACAGTCCGTATCTTTCTTTGCAGCAGCTTTCTCCAAAACAGTCAGCTTTACAAATCCCATGGAAGGCACCTGCTTTAACGCCACCAACAGGCCTCTGTCCGTCTTCTGTGCCGCAGGCTTTGTGCCGTCTGCCAGCACCACACTGTCTGCGCAGACATCCTCAAGCAGCACAACACCATCCGCCGCAAAACCGTTGGGATTGATGACCGTATAAACCGCATCTCCCCTGGATACCTGTCCGGCATTCTCCAAAGTCGCTACATTCTGACGCGCATGCGCAAAGAAATCCTCTTCCACCTGGCGGCCGATGGATTCAATCCATTCATAATCCTTCTTACAGTCTTCATAAACTTCAAAAATGGAAGAGCCGGGAATGATATCATGGAACTGATTGGTTAAAATATGCTTCCAGCCCGTCGTCAGCTTTTCCTGCTGGGCAAGTGCCAGATTGCCGCCGGCAAGAAGCGCATCCATCACGGTCAGCCATTCCGCTTCCCGGTATAACAGCTCCATCTTCCGGTTCATGCGCTTGTTGTGGGCATGGCTGGTATAGGTTCCCCGATGATATTCCAGATACAGCTCTCCATCCCAGGTGTTCACATAGCTGTCCGTATTTTTCACATTTTCTTTGAGTTTTTCAAAATAGGCACCGGCCGTGGATGTTTTTATATTGGGTAAACCGGGAATGCGGTCCAGTCTGCGTCTATGCTCCAGCATGTCACGGTTGACACCGCCGCCGCCGTCACCATAACCATAGGATATCAGCAGATCCTGATTCATTTCCTTTTCACTGTAGGCGTCCCAGACACCCTTTACGGTTCTGGGCTCCAACAGGCCATTATAGGTATAAAACCAGCTGTCTGCCGGATTCCAGGGCTCCGGTGTTGTGATGAAATGCGTCAGCACTTCACTGCCGTCAATGCCCTTCCATTTAAATGTGTCATGAGGCATTCTGTTATACTGATTCCAGCTGATCTTGGTGGTCATGAACATGTCGATGCCGGATTTTTTCAGCACCTGGGGCAGGGCCCAGGAATAGCCGAATACGTCAGGCAGCCACAGATAATGCACGTCCTTGCCAAACTCATCCTGAATGAATTTGGAGCCAATCAGAATCTGACGGGTCAGGGATTCACCGCTGGTCAGGTTACAGTCCGCTTCCACCCACATGGCGCCGTCCGCTTCCCAGCGTCCTTCTGCCACCCTTGCTTTGATCTGTTTATAAATCTCCGGAAAATCCTCTTTGATATACTCATACAGCTGAGGCTGGGTCTGCAAAAAGTAATACTCCGGAAACATTTCCATCAGGCGCATTACCGTGGAGAAGGAACGGGAACACTTTTCTCTTGTATTCTTCAAACGCCACAGCCATGCGGTATCGATATGGGTATGTCCCACTGCATAAACATTGACATCAGATTTTTTTCCCATCTCGTCAATGAGTCCATTGATACAGTCGTCCGCCGCTTTTACAGATGCATAAAAAGCTTCGCTGCCCGGATAGGACCAGTCGATCAGACTCATGGCCTTATCCAGATTCGCCTGCAGCTGATGCCGCACAGGCTCGCTTTCCGCAAGCTGATCGATGGCTTTCAAAATCATTTCGGACATATAAATCAGATCATCCGCCGCCTCATCCAGCCAGCCCAGCTGCGCCGTCTTAAACTCATGCACCATTTCTCTGGGCACGCCGCCTCCCTCAAGGCCGGACCAAAGCCGAAAAGTCAGACTCACTTTTTTTCCATAAAGATCTTCTTTAAAAAAAACTTCCCTGTGGTTGGCATCCACGCCCTGATAAGGCTCTCCGTTTATGTAAAGAAGAGATTCAAAACCGGAATTATTTCCTCCGCCAGTCATTCCGAAATCGAAAACCGCCACAGCGCGCTTCCCGGCCCAGGCTGCGGGAATCTCCACATCCACATGCAGCCACCAGAAACGATCCCTGCCACGCCAGGTGTCTCCCACCTGCATGTTATCCCAACCTTCATAAGATACAGGAACCTTTGGATTAACGACTCCCTGTAAATCTTCCTTTATCACAAATCCTGTCAAACCTGCAGCATCACGATATCGATACAGCTTTAGCTCTTCTTTTCGGTTTTCCAGCTTTCTTTTTGTAAAAAACATATCCATCCTGCCGCTACCTCCTGTTTTCTATCACATACCTTACTTTCCAAAGCGATGTCTCCAGGCGGGAATGCACCCAAAACACACAACCGTCCCCGCTGCCGCAATCAAAATCCATACAGAAATTGTCACATTCCATCCGGCGCTTTCGGATATTTTCGCAATTCCGTATGTGGATATGGCGCTGCCCACATAGGTACAGGAATTCAGAATACCTGATACCGTGGAAACATTGCCGCTTTCCTTAAAAAATGCAGGAATCATGCAAATCAATATCAGA
The DNA here is from genome assembly GCA_017482485.1 of Lachnospiraceae bacterium. Classification (GTDB taxonomy): domain Bacteria; phylum Bacillota; class Clostridia; order Lachnospirales; family Lachnospiraceae; genus Gallintestinimicrobium. Next base: position 19,747 of record JAFUMV010000081.1, on the reverse strand, counting down.
TTAACTCCATGCATGCATCCTGTCAATAGTGCCATAAATAATACACACAATGCCGCATTGCGGCCGGAAAACAGCAGCAGAACAAACGCAAAGAAAGCGCCTGCCAGAAAAATTCCGCCGGCACACAAAAGCGGGTCATTCGGTCTTTTGCGATAGATGACCGAAGCCGCCTGAAAGCACAGAATGCTGAATACGGGAAGCAGAACCCCGGTTAATATGGATACGTTATTTCCCAAATGAAATGTTTCCGCCACATAAGAAGGCATCCATGTGGTGACGCCATCCCGCAGGGATCCCTGCAGTACAATTGCGAACATGATGCTTAATATCAGCGGGCTTTTTAAAAGCTGCAGACCCCCTGTCTGCTTTTTTTCGCTTTTTGCCTCTTCTGCAATATCCGGGCAAAAATGCCCCCAGATCAGTACCATGACCGCCCCCAGAATTGCCGACACAATAAAAACACAGCGCCATCCGGCAACGGCAATCCAGAAAGGAGACATCAAATACACAAAAATCGTTCCGAAAGAACTCCCCCAGGATACCACTACAGAAGCCTTCTTGTATTCTTCTTCGGAAAACAGCGCAACCATCAGCTTCACAATGGGAGGCCACATAAAGGCCTGCGCCAGTCCGTTCACGCACCAGACCGCTGTCATCTGCCAGAAATTGTGGCAGACAGGAATCAGCAGGTTCATGACCGTTGTTACCGCCAATCCGGTAAAAACCAGCTTTTTGGGCTGAATCCGATCCCCGAACCAGCCGCTGAAAAGCTGCCCTGCACCATATGTGATAAAACTGCCGGTCACCGCCAGTGACAGCAGGGAGGAGGAAATTCCCGTATCATGTCCCATTTCAAGAATAACCGCTCCATAATTGATGCGGGTCAGATAACTGATCATATAGGTAACCATGAACAAAAATCGCATTCTTTTGATCTTTGTTTTATCCGTCAGCTGATTCATAACAGCACATCCGGACGCATACCATCCACTAAGATTAATCTAACTTTCATTTTTCTTTTGTCCTCTCTGTTATAATTTTCAGGTTCTGCTCAGCATAGGCTTTCAGAAGTCCCGGCTTGATATTGCTGTCCGTTATATAAGTAAAATTTGTCTGCATCTCCGACAGTTTCAACAGTTCTTTCCGCTCAAATTTCGAACTGTCCGCCAGAATATATACACTGTCACCACAGTGCAGCAACTGCTGCTGTACCATAAAAAGCTGTGTCTGTCTGTCACAAATTCCAAACTGGAGGGATACCGCAGAAGGAAAAATAAACACCTTCTGCACATGAAGCTGCTGGAGTGTATTTATCACCACAGGTCCGTAAAAAGCGTTCTCCTGCCTTAAAAAGTGACCCCCACATAAAATCACTTCAAATTCTTTATAGGAGTTTAAAATTTCAAAAACATCCAGACTATGTGTGACCACCGTCAATCTCGATAATCTCTCTTTGAACGCCTCCGCCAAAAATACGGCCGTACTGCCGGAATCCATTCCGATAACATCTCCATCCCTCACAAAAGAAGCAGCTGTCCGCGCCAACTCTTTCTTTTGCTCATCATTTTCATTAAAACGATAGGACAATTCCATGAAAGGCTTCATTTCTTCCAGTGCCACTGCTCCCCCATGTACCCGCTGAAGCTTCTGATTCTGCTCCAGCACAAGCAGATCCCGGCGAATCGTTTCCACAGAAACACCAAAACGATCTACCAGCTCTGCTGTGGTTACGGCACCGTTTTGCTTTAACAGTTCACAAATGCTGTCATGCCTCTCCTTTGCTAACATTCGGTAACCCCCTTTACTGATTTTTATCGTTTTTTTCCATACAATCCTGTCCGCTTACATTCTTTTTTCAAGCCTGTTCATTGAATTCCAGGTGTGCACAAAGCGGATAATGGTCAGACAAATAAACACCGTTTTCCACATCTGTCCACTTTTCTACATTGCTGCCGACAATTCCGTCCTTTCCAAAAATGTAATCAATACAGGTCTCCCTTCTTCCAAAATCATGAAAGGTCGTGCCGATTCCTTTTGTCACATTCACAACTCCCGGATACTGCTCCAGCAATTGGATTTCTTCACTATCGGGTCTCGCATTGAAATCACCGGCTAAAATCACGGGCGCCTGCGGGAAAAATTTTTCCGTTTCCAGCTTCTTTAAAATCTGTCCTATTCCTAACTTTCTCGCCAGAGAACCGGTATGATCCAGATGCGTATTGATCAGCCGAAACACCTTTCCCGACTCCAGATCCTGCAGCACTACTTCCGTACAGACTCTGGGACAGACACTTTGCTCAGGATAGCGGGAACCAGGCACATCAGGCGTCTCAGACAGCCAGTAGGTTTCCATACGGATCAGATTATAACGATCTTTCAAAAAAGCCACAGGCTCCTGTTCGTTGCCCAGTTCCTTATTGCGTCCGCAGCCAACCACATAATAATCTGTCAGATTTTCCTTCATCCATACTGCCACATGGGCAAGCACCTCCTGAAAACAGATGATATCCGGCTTTTCCTGTTTGATTTTTTTCAAAATCAGCGGCTTTCTGAAACAAAAATTGTTCTCCCCATCCAAATTACAGTCATATCTGATATTAAACGTCACAAATTTCATGAACACGCCTCCTTATTTTTATTTACATCAATTTACCACACAAATACAACTTTTTCAACATATTTGCAACTTTTTACAACTATTTACTGCCTTGGGCGCGCCAAAGGAGCGGGAAACTGATTGCCATGACAAATCCGTTTCCCGCTCCCTTTCATCGGTCGCAACAGTTTAATGAATTCAATATCATTTATGCACAGATCATCCTCTGGGCCTACGCCTCAAATACCATCTTCATCGCGTTGTCCAGGGCTTCCTCCTGATACTGTTTCGTATACAGGTCGTAATATGCTCCTTTTTTGGCGATCAATTCTTTATGACTTCCCTGTTCCACAATTTTGCCGTCCTTGATCACCAGAATCACATCCGCCTGGCGGATGGTAGAAAGACGATGGGCAATCATGAAGGAGGTTCTGCCTTTCATCAAATGCTCAATGGCATCCTGTATCTTCTTTTCCGTTACCGTGTCGATGGAAGAAGTGGCCTCATCCAGCACGAAAATACGGGGATCGGCCAGAATCGCTCTGGCGAAGGAAAGAAGCTGTTTTTCACCGGTAGAGAGCAGATCACCGCCCTCTCCCACGTCACTTTCATAGCCCTTATCCATGCGGGCGATCACTTCATCTGCAGATACACTGTGCACCGCTGCTTCGATCTGCTCCATGGCAGCATCGGGATTGCCGTATTTTAAGTTTTCCAGCACGCTTCCGGAAAACAGATGCGGCGTCTGCAGCACATAGCCGATATTGCTGTGCAGCCACAGCTGGGAACGCTCTCTGGCATCTACACCATCGATTAATATCCTTCCGGAGGTGGGTTCAAAGAAACGGCATACCAGGTTCACCAGTGTTGACTTTCCGGCGCCGGTTTCTCCCACAATTGCCACGTTGCTGCCCTGAGGCACATGGAGATTGAAATGCTCCAGCACATATTCTTCTCCGTCCGGATATTTAAAGGAAACATCCTCAAAGGTAATATCTCCGCGCAGAGGTTCCCAGTTCTCCTTTTTCGGTTCAAAGGAGTCTCCGTATTTCTCTTCCACTTCCTTCGTGTCTCTGACATCCGACTCGGTCTCCATCAGCGTGGTAAAACGCTCCACGTTTACCTGTACCGTAATCAGATTGGAAATCGCTCTTACAATCCACTGAATCGGATCCATCATTCCCAGTGCATAAGACATGAATACGGACAGGGTTCCGATCTTCATGACGCCTTCCATGGTGATCATGCCGCCCCGCCACAGCACCAGCGCCAGAGCGGTAGAGGATGCGAAAGAAATCATGGAAGAAAACAGCGCCCGAAAATGAGTTGCATGGTTCGAAACCTTTTCCATCTCTTGCGAAGTCCGGTTGAAATTGTCTTCCATCTTCTGTTCAATCACCAGGGTCTTGGTGGTCTTGGCTCCGGTAATTCCTTCGTTGAAATTGCCGGTAATGTGTGAATTGATTTCCCGGATTTTGCGGTTTAAGAATACAAGCTTTTTCTGGAACAGCGCTGCTGCCACGGCAATAATCGGTACAATCACCAAAATCCAGCATGCCAGTTTTGCATTGATCGACAGCATCACAACAATCGCACCGACAAGATAGGAAACATTCCACACGCCATCCATCAGGCTCCAGGAAACCAGTGAACCAATGCGGTTCGTGTCGCTCATGACTCTGGCGTGAATATAGCCCACGCTGTTCTGATTGAAATAGGAAAAAGCCAGCGTCTGCAAATGATTAAAACTTTCCCGCTTCATATCACGGCCCACATACATCTCGATCTGGCAGGCCTGGTAGGCGGAAATTCCGTTTGCCAGCACCTGGAAAGACAGCACCAGCAGATAAGCAATGATGAAGCTTCCCAGGGTTTCCGTGGTCCTTCGGCTGATAAAAGTGTTGATCGCATATTCCTGAAAAAGCGGCAGAATGATGTCGACCAGACCACCCAGAAATCCGAGCACAACCATACTGATTATAATGAAACGATATGGCTTCAGATAGGGAAGCAGCTTATTGATTCCAAAATAAGGAAGCGTCTTAAACTCTTTTTCTTTTTCATGATTCATCTGCGGTCACCTCCTCTTCCAGCGTCATCTGCATATCATAAATCCTGCGGTAAATTCCGTTCTTCTCCATCAGTTCCGTATGAGAACCCATCTCTGCGATTCTTCCCTTATCCATCACCATGATACAATCCGCCTGCATCAGCGTGGTCACACGGTGCGCGATCAGAATCACCGTTGCCTCCTTGAGCTTACTCTTTAAAGCCTGGCGAATCTGCGCGTCAGTCTGGGCATCCACCGCAGAAAGAGAGTCATCAAATACCATGATCGGTGTCTTCTGCATCAGCATACGCGCGATGGCGGTTCTCTGTTTCTGTCCGCCGGACAAAGTTACGCCTCTTTCTCCCACCAACGTGTCATACCCTTTGGCGAATTCAGTAACTGCCCCATCCACACAGGCAATGGCAGCCGCCTCCCGGATCTGTGTCAGCGAAACACTTTCCTGCGTGATCCCGATATTCTCCCCAATAGTTCTGGAAAACAAAAACGGCTCCTGCAGCACCATTCCGATATTCCGGCGCACCCATTCTCCCTTCATGTCCGCAATATCCACACCGCCGATAGTAATCCTGCCGTTTTCTTTCGGCAGGTCATAAAGCCGGTTTAACAGATACATCAGCGTAGATTTCCCGGAACCGGTGCTTCCCAAAATGCCGAAAGTCGTTCCTCTGGGAATCTTAAAGCTCACATCAGACAGAACCTTCGCATCTCCATAGCCGAAAGAAACATGTTCAAATTCAATATCTCCTTTTAAATCCGGCGTCACAGCATCGGGCTTATCCTGTTCCGCCTCAGAATTCATAATATATCGGATACGTTCCACAGAAACGCCCGCCTTACTCATCTCGGAGATCGTTCTGCCCAGCTGACGCACCGGCCAGATCAGCATCGTGTTATAGGAAACAAAGGCGATAAATTCACCCGCGGTCATCTCGCCCTGTACACAGAAAACGGAACCCAGCACCACGATCAGCATGATCTGAAGACCGGAAATCAGATCGCCGGTTCCCCAGAATAAGGACAAGATCCGGCACAGCTTCATCCACTCATTGGTGTAAATGTTGTTCTGCTTCTCAAAACGGTCTTTTTCGTATTTTTCCCGTCCAAAAGCGCGCACGACACGAATTCCGGTCAGATTCTCCTGAGCGATGGTGGAAAGCACGCCCTCATTTTCATCACACTCCGTAAATCGATCTCTGATTTTGGAGTGAAAATAAGCGGAGTAGCCGAAAATGACAGGCGCAAAAAACACCGCTACCATTGTCAGCTTGGCATTCATGGGAAACATGAAGGACAATGACAAAATAATCATCATCACGATTCGAAACACTGATGTCAGCTGCTCCGATACAAAGTTTTTGATCATATCCACATCAGAGGTACATCGCTGAATGATATCGCCGGTCTGATTTTCCATGTGCCAGGAAAACGGCAGCCGCTGAATGTGGGAAAACAGACGGTTGCGCATGGTCTTTACCAGCCGCTCCGCGCCCTTGCCGTTAAACATGGTATTCCAATACCGAAAAAGCGCACTGCATATGGCCACCAGAATGATCAAAAGCCCCATGATCCAAAGGTGTCTTTTTAAATATTCCACACCTCCTGCCGCCTGTACCATTTCCATTAAAAATCCCGGCAGCTTAAGCGGCTCATCTCCGAGCACATTATCCACCGTGGTTCGGATGATCTGAGGTGTGATCATGTCCAGCCCATTCACTGCCAGCGCGGCAACGATGCTGATCAGGAAATAGGCTTTGCTTCCTTCCAGAAAATGCCACACCAAAGATATTCCGGTGTACTTTTCCGGCTTGTTGTTCTTCAATTCTTTTAATTGCAAGTCAGGTCCCTCCCCGTTGTCGTAATCACTGTTGCCTTTTCATTGTAATACATACGTTCGATTTGATCAAGTTAACTCATAGTATAAATGCATAAAAAACCGCCCCGGCAAAGATATTCTCTCCACACAGGGCAGTTTTCTCTTTTATTTTCGCTTTCCCGCCCGATATTGCTGAGGCGTGACGCCAACCGCCTTTTTAAAAACTCTGAAAAAGTAATTGCAGTCTTCATATCCCACATTTTTGGCGATCTCCACCACACTTTTATCCGACTTGCACAAATATTCCATCGCTTTGGAAATCCGCAAATCAGTGATATAATTAACCGTCGACTGCTTCATCTCTTTTTTAAACAGAGAAGAAAAATAGTTGGGGCTCATGTCGTAACGTTCCGCCAGTTCATTCACTGAAATATCTTCATTATAATGCTGTTCGATATAGCGGACAGCCATCCTGATTTTATTGCGTGCATTCGTGTCCATTCCGCCCTCTTCTCCAAGGCATTCCGTCACCAAACGCACATATTCCTCCTGGAGCTCATCAATCCGCTCAATCTCCTCAGACAGGGAAAAGCTGTGCAGCATCCTGTCCACAACCTCCATGCGGTTTGTACTGCTTCCCAGATTGCGAATCAAAAGATTCAGCACGCGCATCCACATCATACGAATATAAGGCGCATGATATTTTAAAACTTTCTCCTCAGAAAAAATTTCCCGGATCATGACCTGAATATTGCCTATATCTCTCCGCTGCAAATACTGCTGCAGCAGATTCATTTCCGTCATAGGAAGCTTCATATCCTGAATCACGAGCATATCATCATAAAAATACAGATTGGAGTGGCCATATACGATTCTCTGCTGCAGCGCAGCTCTGGCCTCTCTGGCGTTTTTTTCACCGACCCATTCCGTAACGCTGCTGCATCCAAAGGTCAGATACAGTGCCATTTTGTTTTCCAGAAGATTCTTCATTTCCAGAAAAATGTGCTCCGCTTCTCTTTTAAGCAGCTTCGTGCTGTTTCCATAAAACAGGCCATAGAGCTGGTCTTTTTTGCTCAGATTGTTCACAATCACCTTTTCACAGCTGCTGGAAAGCTCATCAAATACATTTTTAACAGAGAAGCGCAAAAGCTCTGCATCTTCCCTTCCAAACCAGTTTTGTTCATAGCTTTGTGCATCAATTTTAATGATAACAACAAGAAATTTTCCCTGCCCGTCGCTCATCATCTGAGGACAGAGCCTGTATAAAACGGGATACATTTCCCTGCTGATGCTGCGTTCCTCCGTTTCTCCCAGCAGACTGTTGACTTCCTTTTCCAGCAAATACTCCTGTTTCTGGTATTCCAGCTGCTCCTGTTCCTTAAGCGCCGCTCTGACATTTGCCTCTTTACGGATTGAAACAAACAGCTTTTCCATAATTTCCCTGAGCGCCTCATTTGACAGAGGTTTTAACAGATACGCACTCACGCCCAGCTCCAGGGAACGTTCCGCATATTCAAATTCCGCATAACCGCTCAGAACCACAAATTTCATGAGCGGCCACTTCTTTTTGGCTTCCTCTATAAACGACAGTCCGTCCATATCCGGCATACGGATATCCGTAAGCACGATATCCGCCGGCTCTTTTTCCAAAAGCGCAAGTGCTTCCTGCCCGCAGGCAGCCTCTCTGATCTGCAGAAATTCAATCTGCAGGTAAGAAATTCTCGCCAGAATGCCTTTCCGAATCATCTCTTCATCATCTATCACTAACAATCGGTATCCCATGTCACTTCCTATTCCCCCGTTTACAAAAGCGGCAGCCACAATTCAAAACAGCTTCCCTGAAAAGGTGCGCTTGAAATCTGTATTCCATACTGCTCCCCACAGGACATCTTAATTCTCTGATTCACGTTTCTCACACCGACACTTCCTTTGTTTTCCTCTGAAACCTGAGGATTATCCATATATTCCCGCAGGCTTTCCAGCTTCTGCAGGTTCATTCCTTCGCCGTTATCTTCAATGCCGATCACAAGACAGCTTTCTTCTTCTCTTGTTGAAATTTCCAGCGTTCCTCTTTCCGCCATATGCACCAGACCATGCAGTATCGCATTTTCCACAATCGGCTGCAGAATAAAGCGCGGAATTCTTTTTTGGGAAAGCGTTTTATCCAGATGATAAACCACGTCAAACCGGTCTGAAAAACGGATCAGCTGAATAAATATATAGTTCTGCGTATGGTGCAGTTCCTGTTCCACCGTCACGAATTCCCCGTAATCTTTTCCAAGGCTGTAACGAAAAATTTCCCCCAGCTTTTCACAGAGATCGCAGATCACGAAGGACTGATTTACTGCCGCCATGGAACTGATGGTCTCCAGCGTGTTGTACAGAAAATGAGGATTGATCTGCAGCTGCAGATTGCGGAGCTGTGTTTCCTTGTTTTCCAACTGCTGAATGTAGTTTCTTTCAATCAGCCGGTTCAGCTCACATAGCATACGGTCAAATTCCTTATCCAGCATGGCTATTTCATCATTTCCGTCAATGGAGCCCTGAAGCCGCAGATCTCCGCTTTCCACACTGCGTATCTTGCCCAGAAGAAACTGAATCCGGCGTGAAAAATTTTTCGTATAGAAGGATGCCATCACAACAATCAGAATCACAAGCACAAAAATGATCGGAAACATCCATTCCATCACTTCGCCGCTCACTCTGTTTAGTTCACTGTTTTCAAAGAAAAACAGAAAGTGTATTCCATACTCCTCCAGATTTCCCTGATAAAAAATGTACGGATTCATCATGACCGGCTCTTCTGCCATGTTCTCATCCGTTTTCCGCTCTTCCAGAAAACGCACAAAAATATCCTCCTCCAGCCCCTCAGAACAGTAGAGCAGACTGTCCGAATCATCATACAAAAGCACAAAAAAGCTGCTTTTGTCCCTGTATTTTGCAGGCTCAAACAGTTCATTGAGCCGGATATCCAGCTTCACAATACCCAGCTGTTGCGTTCTTAGATCCGTATAATTATAATTGATGATCTTTTTCACAATGGTCATCAGTTCCTCGCCCATGCCTCTGGAATAATAAGTGTACCAGCCGTCATCCAGCGCCCTGGTCAGGCCATACCAGCCCTCCCTCTCCGCATTGGAAATCGTGCTCACCCTCTTTCCGTAAACAGGGTTTTCTTTCACCATGGAATAAATCATGCAGTTGCTGATTTCCGAACTTTTCTCCAGCATCAGATATTTTGTCACCTCTTCACTGATGCGCGCTCCTTTGCTGTAGGAATTATCAACGGTACTGAGCAGAGTTTCCTGCACCACCGTGCTGCCGGAAATGAGGTCTGTCTTATAGTAATATTCTGAAAGTTTTTCTTCTATATTTTTGATGTACTGGGAGATGACCTGCTGATGGGAGTTGACCATTTCTCTCTCAGCCATGTTTTTCATTCTCGTAAACTGGGTAATGCTGATAATAATCAGCGGCACAATGCCGATCAGCAACGTAAAGGTCACCAGCTGCCTGAAAATAGTCTGTGAATACAGTCTTTTAAATTTCATATGCATGTCATCTCCCGGAATTGTTTCAGTCTTTCAGCTTTTGCTCCCGGATCACATAGTCCTGTACATCGTCTTCCCATCTGATCACTTCAACCTTCACCAGATTATCCAAAAAACGATAGGAAAAACGAACCACGCTGTTATCCTTTTCCGTCGTAAAACGAGCCTTCGGCCCCGAACCGCTGCGCGCAAACCGGTCTCTGTTATACACTGCTGAAAGGGTTCCGTAAGTGGAAATGGAAAAATCATAGGTTCCCGCAAAAGGAATCACAACGGACAGCGAATATGTCTGATCTCCAATATAGTATAAACGAGTTATGGAAGAATTGGAATCATTATATGCTGCACCAACGTAAGGCTGAAAACCTCCGTAAGCCACAATCAGCTCCGGCAGCTTCATTCCCGTTTCCGGCTCCACTTCCTGACATGCGCCATAGCGTATCAGATGCTGCGGATTTGCTGCAAGCTTTCTTAACTTATGCCCTCTTTTCCAGAGCGCCGCAACCATATCTTCCTCACCAAACCCCATAGGGCAGTCTGCCGAGGGATTATTGAGCTGATAATCCCGCTGCAAATCTTCCTTCTGATTATCCGCACGCTTCACGGGCACCGCCGCATCGCTCAGCATCCTTCGGAAAGGCACTTCAAAATAGGCATTGGGATTATTGATTTCCACCCAGTTATAGGTATATTCCAGGAAATGCTCTCTGTCCGCTTTGGACTGGTTGGCAAACCAGCCAATCTGATCATACCCCCACCAGTCGATTCTTGCCAGCTTTTCTCTGGGGCAGGCGTTGATATCATCCACCATTTTTCCGCCCCAGTTGTCATATTCCATGAGATACGGCATGGTTTCTGCACACCAGCCGCTGGGATTTTCGCCGCCCTCGCTGTAACCTTCCCGCACCAAGGCAAGCTTTTTGCCTTCCGCCTCCATGATAGGCTTGCTGGTAAATGGCATCGCATTGTAATCCAGAAGAGATTTTCCGCCGATCACCACACCATGGCTGTGGGCATCCATCAGCACCAGATGACGCCTCGCATGCATTGCAGCATAGGCACGGATTTTCGCAAAAAGCTCTGCCGTTTTTTTCATGCCCCGGTCATTGGCAGTATACAGGTGCAGCTGCCCCATATGCAGCGCTTCAAAGCCACAGTCAATATAGCGTGTAGCCCGATAGTAAAACCACATCTGCGTTTCCGTCCGGCTCAAATCCGGAATCCCGCCCCGTTTGCTTTTTTCTTCTCTCAGATTGGAAAAATCCGCCGGTTCCTCTCCAAACAGCGTATCCTCCAACCGAAAACATCTGTCTGTTGGCTCAAAGCCGAATGCCGCCTGCACCTGATCGGGAATTCTGACAGTTTCAATATTCTGAGTGATCATTTCAAAAATGCAGGCCTGCAGAATAATTTCCGGGTCCTGCTCGTGCACCCGGTCCGCCAGATATTTTGACTGAGCAAAATGCTCATCATCATCCTGCACCATGTACCAGATGCCGGAAGCTCTTCCGAGAAACTTGATTCCCAGTTTTTGAATCACCCGCAGGTCATCCTCCAGCGTAGCTGTGGCAAACAGATTTGCCGCCGTCACCGCTCTGGAAAGATAATTTTCCAGTACCTCTTTTTCAATTTTATAATCAAATGTAAAATTCATCCTGTCCTCCACTCAGCTGTATTTCCAGCCATTTTCGGATTGCTGACATGCAGACATCGGTGGCGCCTTTGGTCCGTTCCTCGGATTCGCTGCGTGCCGATGCAGGTCCCACTACATCCAGATGTACCCACTGCGTTCCCGGCTCTATGAAAAATTCCAAAAATGCGGCGCCCGTGCTGCCGGCTGCCCCAAAGCCCGGCGCATAATTTGCCAAATCCGCCGTATCGGACCAGCAAAGCGCCTGACGGTAAATCTCTCCCAGCGGCAGACGCCAGCACCGCTCGCCCACCGCCTTCATAGACTTCTCAAACATACCGTAAATGTCCTCATGATTGGAAAAAATCCCCACCGTCTCATCCCCCAGCGCGCTGTGAGTGCCGCCGGTCAACGTTGCCAGATCAATCACCTTCACAGCGCCCAGCCTCTGGGCAAAAGTGAGCGCATCTCCCAACACCAGCCTTCCTTCCGCATCGGTATTGTAAACCTCCACAGTACTGCCGGACAGCATACTGACCACATCTCCCATCTTCACCGCTTTGGGACTGATCAGGTTTTCCGCCAGACCAAGCACACAGAGAAGCGGCCCCGGATAATCGCTTTTTGCGGCGATTTCCATGGATTCCAGCATATTGGCTGCGCCGCACATGTCAAACTTCATCCCGTTCATGCCGTCCAGCGATTTTAAGTGATAGCCGCCTGCGTCAAACATCAGACCCTTTCCCACCAGGGCGATCTTATCTTCCGTCTTTTGGCTGCCCCATTCCAGCATCACCAGTGCCGCTTCATTGTCGCTGCCCTGATTCACTGCCAGAATGCCGCCGCAGCCCAGCTCCCGCAATGCTCTGTCGCCATACACCGTACAGGTCAGGCCGCAGGATGCCGCCATGTCCTGTGCATACCGCACCATATCCGGAATCTGCAGGTAATTGTGCGGCAGATTTCCCAGTGTTCTGGCATATCCCATACAATATGCAGCCTGCTGTGCCTTCAAAATGCTGCCACGCAAATCCGTTTCCGATACCAGAGTAATGGTTCGCCCGCCATAATCTGCCATTTTATCGCGATCTGTAAAAATACGCTCTGCATCCCATTCCTTTAAGCATTCCTTCTGAAATCGGTAAGCGCCCTCATAGAGCGAAATCACAATCAGATCTGCCAGTTTTTCCGCCTTTTTCCCTGCACATTCCGGCATGTCCAGAAGAATCTGCACATCCTCCTGTCCCGTTTTTCCTTCTCTTCGAAAAAACTGCCTCAGCTTCAGGGGATCTGTCAGCGCTAGGTCACCAAAACATATTGTTCTCATTTCCGGAACAGACTCCGTCGAATATAAGATTTCCATGATCATCCTCCGCTTTGCTCAGCTTTTAAAAATACCGCCGTAGGCCTTGTCATATTCATCCACCAGCTTTTGGGCAAGCGACCAGGAATTGATCAACGGATGCAGCATCAGCGCCTGCACTGCTGTCTCCCGGCTTCCGGTCCGGATCGCCTCCACCGTCTTTCTCTCATACATCTTGATCAGACGCATCAGAAGATAACAGTGCTCCGGCAACTCTTCCACCTTCACAGGATGAATACCGTCCTGATTCACCAGACAGGTGATTTCCACCACATCGTCCTCCAAAAGTCCGGGAATGCTACCATGATTTTCCACAGAAAGAACCAGATATCTGCCTTTTTCGCTCTGCATGCCCTCAATACAGTCCAGCATCACGCCTGCATATCCCATGCCGTCCGGCACTTCCAGCAGTCCCTTTTCCAGAAGAGGGCGTTTTGCCAGACCGGATTCCACGCTCATGTAGGAATTTTCCCGAATCTGCATATAATAAAGGAAAATCTGCAGCGCACCTTCCGGATCTGCTTCGATATCCATTGCCTTAAGCTCCTGCATCATCTTTTGGTTCACTTCTTCAATCGTCCTGCCGCGGGTATTCCCCTCTGCCTTTAAGATATTTTCCAGCGCTTTTTCTCTGTGATAATAGTAGTAGAGATATTCATTGGGCAAAAATCCGATGGAACGCAAAAGCCCGGGCTCAAACATGGAAAATTCCTGAATTTCTGACAAAAAATTATCATCCGCAAGCAGCCTAGGCAGAAGTTCTTCTTCTCCCTCTTTCACGCTGCGAATCCAGGACAGATGGTTGAGTCCGAAAAATTCCACATACAGCTCTTCTTCGGTCACGCCCAAATTCCTGGCCATGCGGAATTTCGTGCTGCTGGGCGCATCGCATATGCCGATGATACGGTCATAGCCTGCGCTTCTGAGAGCCTGCGTCACAAGCCCGGAGGGATTGGTAAAATTAAAAATCCATGCCTGCGGCGCGTGTTTTCTGATCAGCTCACAATATTCCATCAACACGGGAATGGTACGCACCGCCATGGAAAACCCACCCACACCGGTGGTTTCCTGACCGATCACACCACAGCGCAATGCAATGGATTCATCCACCACCCGGGAGTGGTCCCCTCCCACCCTGAGAGTGGTCACCACATAATCAGCACCGGTGACAGCATCCACCGCATTGGCCGCTGTACGCACCTTTAACATTTCCTGCTTTCTGTCCACCACATGCTGACAGAGTCTGCCGATCACCGCCAGCTTCTCTGCATCAATATCATATAAAGTCACCTCATCAATGTTTAACTTCTGATACCGCTTCAACAGGCCGTTGATAAAAATAACGGTTCTGACGCCCGCTCCGCCGATAACTGCAATTTTCATACTCGAAATTCCTCCTTATTTTCACTCCTGCATTCCGAACTCATCCAAAGACGCTTCCCGGCTGCTGATAAAAACCTGCAGCTCTTTCCGATTGGGAAATCCCGTATTTCCGCCAAGCTTCGTCACAGAAAGCGCACCGCAGGCATTGCCGCAGGAAAGGCACTCTTCCATGCTTTTTCCGGAAAGATAGCCGTAGATGAAACCGGCATTAAACGAATCCCCCGCTCCTGTGGTGTCCACCGCCGTAACCTGGTAACGGTCTTTTCGATAAATCCTGCCGTCATAAAATGCGACCGAGCCCTTTGCCCCCAGCTTCAGCGCCACCACCCGGCAATTCTTTGCAAAATCAGCTCCCGCCAGCATCGCCGTCTCTTTACGGCTGTAATGAACCGCCTCTGTTTCATTCATGAACAGAACATCTATATAAGGGAACAGCTCATAAATTTCCTTTTTCCATTCCCCCGTGAAATCCCAGCCCACGTCAAAGGAAACCGTCACATCGGTTTCTTCTTTTATTCTTTTTAAAAAAGCCAGATAAGCATCGTGATTCACACTGCCGGCATAGCCTGTCACGTGAATATGCCGCGCCCGTTTCACTTCTTCTGTCATGACTCGGGAAATGTCAATCTCTGCATTTGTTCCGCGCATGGTCAGAAAAGACCGGTCCTTCTGACCGGTAAAACTGATGGAAATACCGGTTTTTAAATCATCACGGACTTTTAGCAGTCCTGTATCCACATTTCTTTTCTCAAATTCCTCAAGAATCAGCCGACCGTAGCAGTCATTGCCCACGGCTCCCTGAAATACCGGACGAAGTCCCAGTTTCCCGATTCCCAGCGTAAACAGCGCCGCGCCGCCTCCCACCAGAGTTTCCATCACATCCACCTCATCCTCCTGCCCCGGTTCAGGAAATTTTTCCACGTCAGGAATCACCAGGTCAATATTTACATCTCCATAAACATATACATCCCACTTCTTCTCTCTCATAACTCCTCCTGCCCTGTTGCTTTACTCTGTAGAAAAAAACCGGTAAAAGCACCGGAACTCTTTTCCGCCTGCCCTACCGGTTCTGTTATTTCATATTGATGCTGTAGTCAAAGTCCCAGCCGGCTGTGCCGGTGCAGATTCTATGCCCCGGCATCTCATATTACCCCTTAACAGCTCCAATCATTGCCCCTTTTGCAAAATACTTCTGCGCAAACGGATATACGCAAAGAATTGGAACTGTGGTGATCACTACTGCCGCCATCTTTAAAGAATCCGAAGTGACATGATTTGCTGCCTGGACAATCGCCTGTGAAACGCTTTCCACTTCCTGTTCGGATGACATCGCTCTGTTGAGCATCTGCTGCAGCACCGTCTGCACGGGCCAGAGCTTGCTGGATGTCATGTAAAATGCACCGGCATACCAGTCATTCCAGTGGTTTACTGCCGTATAAAGGCCGACTACCGCAAGAACCGGCTTACTCAGCGGCAGAATTATCTGCAGAAAGATTCTGAAAAAGCCGCATCCGTCCAGCTGTGCCGACTCCACCAGACTTTCCGGAATTCCTTCAAAAAAGGTTCTGACCATCAGCAGATAGGTTACGCTCACTAGGCTGGGAATAATATATACCCAGAATGTGTCCAGAAGGTGCAGGTCGTTGTACTGCACATAGGTCGGAATCGTGCCTCCGCTGAATAGCATTGTGAACGTAATTGCCATAATGATGGGGGTTCTGCCCGGCAGCCCCTTATCCATCAGCGCAAACGCCGCCATGGTAGTCACTGCCAGACTCGAAACCGTACCGATAACAGTTCTTGCAATGGTGATTGCATACGCCTTTGTGATACTGCCGTCAGAAAAAACCTCTTTGTAATTTTCCAATGTAAATACTCTGGGCCACAGCCATACACCGCCTCTGGCCGCATCCGCGCCATCATTAAAGGACAGCGCCAGCACATTCAGACAGGGCAGAAGGATCACCGCACACAACAGGATGATCATAAGATAAATAAACACCTGTATGCACTGGTCCATGGGATTTACTTTCATTCTTCTTTTTACTGACTGCTTAGTGGCTCGCATATTACAACCACCCCTTTCCTGTCATTCGTTATTTTTCCACATAGATCGCTGCAGGATCTTCTGCGTAAAGTTCCTCCAGATAATCTTCAAACTGTTCCACTCCTGCTGCTTTCAGCTGTGCGCGGAAAGATTCAACAATTGCGGTTACTTCTGCATCATCTTTTGCAAAGAATGCCTGTACCAGCATATCATCGTAATCCAGCAGGTCCATCTGAACCTTTACATCAGCCAGTTCTTCTGCTGCCAGATAAGCGCTTGCATCCATGCCTTCTACTTTTCTGTATTCTCTCGGATACTCCGTACACAGTTCCACGGCTCTAGCATAAGAATTTTCTGCGCCTGCACCCGGACGGGACTCGCCAAAGTTATTCTTGTTGTCCAGATTTGTAAGCATGAAGTCATAAAAATATACTGCACTGCCGCCGAAGGCCGCGCCGATGTTATTGATCAGCCACTCATCATCACCATTGTCCAGTTTCTCCTGTACTTCATCAGTTAAAACGGGATATCCGTCAACCATGTTGTAGGAAAGACCTTCAATGCCGTACTGTACCAGCAGCTGACCTTCGTAGGTGGACAGATAGTCGAAGAATGCAAAAATTTCTTCCGGATTCTCTGCCTCAGCGGAAATTGCAAATGCGCCGTAACCGCTCTTACCCTTTGTGGTGATGGCTGCAGAGCCTGTGATATCTTTCAGAGGTCCTAACGGAATCCAGTCTTCAGAATCATAAATTGCATCCACATATGCATGAACGTCGCCGATGATCGCGCAGCCATGAGTCTTAACCAGCTCTTCTGCACGGGTGGAATCCATGGTGAAATATTCAGGATTCATCAGGTTTTCATTTAACAGCTTTCTGACATAATCAATCTTCTCATACACATAGTCAGTTTCCGCTTCATGCCAGATATCGCCGTTTTCATCCATGTTATAGCCGTCGCTTACGCCCCAGTCAAGACTGCCCCAGAGGTTATCAAGCGCATCCACAGAGCCACCCCAGTATTTGGGTCCCAGAGGCCACATATCGTTGCCGTTGTCATCCTTATAGCCTTTTTCCTTAATCTGAACCAGCAGCTCATACAGCTTTTCTTCCGTATCGATGGAGGTAGGATCGATTCCCAGATCATCCACGATGGACTGCTGGATATACATGCCTCCCAGATAGTTATCTTCAGGATCAAATACAGTAGAAGTATCTTCTGCATCAATGCCGTTGTGAATCAGATAAACCGCACCGTCGAAATCCTCGCGGAATACGATGTTCTTATAGGTGTCCGCAGGCAGATAATCATCTTCCAGATATCTGGAATACACTTCTGAATCCGCCATATAGTCGGACAGATCTGCGAACATGCCTTCTTTTGCAGCCTTTAACAGGATAGGGAACTCCGGTCTTGTTGAGTTGTTCAGGTAACAGCAGATCACGTCCGGAATGTTGCCGGCTGCCAGCTGAGAAGACAGAATTGCTCTGTCGCTGTCGCCGGGTGTATAGCGGATTTCCAGATCAATACCGGTACGCTTCTTCAGCTCCTGCATAACAGGCGTATTCTTGATATCCTCAGGCAGAGAATAACCAATATCGTTTACATAGGTCTGAATTACGATTGTTCTGTCCGCAATCCATGTATCCGGCTTATCGAAATCTGTGTTTTCCTCTGCTGCAGCATCCGCGGTTGCCTCTGCTGCAACTTCGGTGCTTTTTGACGTTGATTCTGCAGAATCGCTGCTTCCGCATCCTGCCAGCGCAGCTGTTGTCACAGCAGCTGTCATCGCAGTTGCCAGCACGCGTTTCCATGTCTTGTTTTTCATACACTTTCTCCCTTCTGAATTCGTGTTTTTATGGTCAGGCAAAACACCCTTAAGCAGATGCTTTGGATACTCTGCCATATTCCCATTTCCCTGCCGTATGCTCTATTCCCAACAGAACTGCTTTATATCGCTCACCAGAGACTGACCTCTGTCAGCTTCTTACTGATCTTGTTGCAGGTCACCACCAGCACCAGCCCGACAACGCCCTGTATCAGACCAATTGCCGTCGCATAACCGAATTGTCCTCCCTGCAGTCCGACCTTTACCACATAGGTATCCAGCGTATCTGCCAGCGAAGCATTGCCCGGTGTACGCAGCAGCCAGATCTGTTCAAATCCGGAGGATAACAGACCGCCGACACCCATAATGAAGAGTAAACCGATCGTACCCCGGATACAGGGGATCGTGATATGCCACATTTTCTTTAATTTGGAACAGCCGTCAATTTCCGCCGCCTCATACAGCTCCATATCCACACCGCTGATCGCCGCCAGGAAAATAATGGAATCCCATCCAATATTTCTCCAGATATCCATACCGAACAGAATCTGATAAAAATAATCTGCATCCATCAAAAAAAATGTACTTCCATCACCGCCCAGTGCAGAGATCGCCTGGTTAAGCAGTCCTGTGTACGGCGCCAGAAGGCGCTGCAGCATAGTTACAATAATAACGGAGGACAAAAAGTGCGGCATATAGGTAATTGTCTGCGTGATCTTTTTAAACTTCATATTCCGGATTTCGTTTAACATCAGCGCCAGAACAATCGCAAACGGAAACTCCAGAATACACTTCATAAATCCGACAGCCAGTGTATTTTTGATCAGGCGCGCGCAGTCATAGCTGGAAAAAAATGTTTTGAAATATCGTAAGCCTACCCAGTCACTTCCCCAAATACCCTTTCGAAAGGAATAGTCCTTAAAGGCCAGCACGTTGCCTGCAATAGGCACATACCGGATAAAGATGAAATATACGATGCATGGAATCAGCATGACATATAACGGCCAGTAATGTTTCAGACGCGTTTTAAGCGGTTTTTTTCTGACCTTGTATGGTTTTGCATTTTGGGCCGACCGAACTCTCATGGCATTTCCTCCCTGAATTTGCTGAAATCATTATCCATATTTTACATCGCTGCCTGTTTGCTCAACAATGGACGAAACTTGAATAAATACTGGTAATTTCTACAATTTTTGAAAGGCGAAATATACTTTTTTACAAAAACTTGATGTGTTTTCATTTTCTTTTCCCGGATTATACATACATTTTGCATAATCCAGTACAATCTTTTTCCAATTCCGAACATAAAAAATAGGCTTCACCTATTCAACTCCCCTGCCCCTCAATCTTGAGGGGTGGGGTTTCTTTTTGCTTCTTTTTCCCGTATAATAGTCTTATGAATATCTTACAAAATATTTTCACGGACTATTACGAAGAAATTTTATATACTCTCCATCCCAGA
>JAFUMV010000080.1 GCA_017482485.1 Lachnospiraceae bacterium | reverse complement strand
TCCACCGCAGACATGCTCTCCATGGATCAGAGTCTTATCGATTTGTACCGGGCGGGCCGTATAACCAAAGACACCGCTTACAGCTACGCATTTCATCAGGAATCCATGAAACGCAAACTGGAGTTATTTTAAATCCTGTGCGGAGCAAAGCAAAAAAAGAAATCGCAATGCGATTTCTTTTTTTGCTTTAGTCCTGGGAAACCACTCGAATGGTTCCCTTTTCTATACATTCTTCAAATACCCGTGCCATAAGGGGATCAAACTGCTTTCCTTCTTCTTCTCTCATGATTTTTAAGGCACGTTCCACCGACATTGCAGGCTTATAGCAGCGTTCCGATGTCATGGCATCAAAGGAATCGGCGATGCAGAGGATTCTCGCTGTAGCAGGAATGTCTTCTCCCGCAATCCTTCTGGGATAACCGTTTCCATCGTAACGCTCATGATGTCCGATGACTGCCGGAATAACATAATCCAGCGAAGGCAAATGCCGGATGATTCCGATAGAGGCTTCCACATGCCCTTTCACGAGCTCATATTCTTCATCGCTCAATCTTCCCCGCTTGTTCAGTACGTCTTCCGGAATACCGATTTTCCCCACGTCATGCAGCAGTGCAGCCTGTCTGATGATCTCAATCACATCCTCATTCAGATGCAGCGCTTTTCCAAGCTCCGTTGCATAGTAAGCTACGTTATTAGAATGCTTAAACGTATATCTGTCCTTTACGTCAATCGCTGCCGTCAGCGCATAGATCGTCGTCTCATATTCCTGATAAATATTGGCATGATCCGGTCCTTTTTCAACTGCCTCTCCCTGAATCAGTGTGTCAAAAACCCGGATGCCGTTTTTGCCGCTTCTCTTTACGTGGTAAACAGCCATATCCGCATTGTCAACCAATTCCTTTACGCTTCTTGCAGCATAAGGAGCAGCGCTGATTCCTGCGCTCACAGTCAGAACTTTCAGTTTATAATCCTCTTCCGTCCAATCCATGTGATAAATCTGATTGCGAATGGACTCCGTCAGATTCTTCGCAGAATAGATATCATATTTGGGAAGCAGAATTGCGAACTCCTTCCCTGTATATCTGGCCACATAACCGCTGTCTCCAACGGTTGCCTTAATAATCCTGGCCACCTTGACCAGCGCCAGATCTCCCTGCCGGGTTCCGTAAAGCTGATTGTATAATTTAAAATCATCAATATTGATGATTACAAGCGCCAGCGAACCGTCCTTGTTCTTTTCAAACTCTTCATTCAGAAGTTCATAGAAATATTTTCTGTTTAAAAATCCTGTCAGCTCATCCGTTCTGGCTTCATAATACGCCTGCTCATACAAACGTGCATTCTTAATCGCAATGGAAGCCACAGACGCGATGGAATTGAGCATTTTCAGATGGTTGATCCCCAGGCGTCTTTTTCCCTTTTTCTCAGCCAGCATCAACACGCCAACCAGCTGGTCATCATCCTTCAGACCCACACACGCTTCTATCTTAAGATCGTTTAAAAGCCTCTTTTCCGACTCCCACATGGATTTATATTCCACCATGGTTCGGAAATCCTTCATCAGTACGCCTTCGTCTCTGTATCGAAGCCACCGGATCAGCGGATTGTCTCCCTTGAGTCCAAAGGACCTGTCATGCAGCGGCTGATCGCTGTATCTTGCTTCGTATATTCCCTCTTCCTTATTTTCGATACAAATATAAACCCCTTCCACCTCTATCGTTTTCTGAATGACCGAAACGATTTCATCCAGAATATCCGCCATGCAGAGGCTTTTGGAAACCGCACTGCTGAAATTTTTCAGATGCTCCGTCTGTAAAATTTCTTCCCTGATAAATACGTTTTCTGCAATCGCTCTCCAGATGTAGGCCAAAAACAGCATGGTCAGCAGAAAAAGCATGGAATAAATCAACGGGTAATACTGCACCGCAGCCGGAAACATATGCTGAAGCGTCTCATTAATATATGGGGTCAGATTAAAAAACAGCACAAAAGTCAAAAGCAGGCCGACTCCATAACACAGCCCTTCGGAAGCAAGCAGCTTTAACTGGAACAGCCTTCTCTTAATCAGAGCATACAAAATCAGGAATGCATTGACAAGTCCAAGCAAAATATCAATCGGGAACCCCTGAAAAATCGGCACAAGCAATGCAAGCTGTCCCAAAAACAGAAGGAAAATACCGATGGTGATCGGTTTGAACTGTCTTGACATATTCCTGTTGCGGCGGCAGTTTTTCCAAAGCGTGCAGACAATGTGCAGTACCGAAACACTGCCCAGTGCAAACAAAATCGCCGCATGCCAGTTCATATCATACACAAACGATATCTTTCCCTGATTCTCCACAATATTCGGTGCGGCAAGAAGAAAACCGCCGGGAAGATTTATCCCAAAACAGATCCCGTATATAACAAGGTACAGCTTACCGATGAACCGGCTCGGCTTTCCGGCAAATTCCGTAATAAACTGATAATAACCGTAGGGCAGCAAAAACAGACCGAAAATGGACACATGATACCAGAAAACATAGTTGGGCCAGAACTGGCTGCGCATCAACAGAGAGCCGCCGGTCCAACAGATCATTGCCACCAACAGTGTGATAAAACTGTTTACTATTTTGTTTCGTCTGGCAGCCAT
>JAFUMV010000079.1 GCA_017482485.1 Lachnospiraceae bacterium | reverse complement strand
TCGAAGATTAATGTGATCGCTCTGAGCGGCGAAGAACTTCCCGACATTATTTTTGACCCCGGCGACAGTCTGCAGACCTTGATGGACGAGGAACTTTTACTTGATTTAAGTGAATACTATGACAATCCTGACTATGCTGTCAATATAAACGATGCCTCCGAAAGAATCGGAATGGACATCAAGACCTATCAGACCCAGGCAAACGGAGCCGTATACGGAATTCCCAGCTTTTCACAGAACCCGGGCGCAGATGTTTATCAGAAGTTATGGGTATATCAGCCGTGGCTGGATGCGCTGGGCGTAGAGCTGCCTGAAACCACTGATGAATTTTACGAAGTGTGCAAGCTGATCTCTCAAACAGATTTAAACGGCAATGGCAAGAACGATGAATTGGGCCTTACCGGAACTGACATCGGCGGCTGGTTTGACTGTCTGATGACTCCATTTGTATTTGCCCATGACAGCCAGTTCCGGACAATGACCGATGGGCAGGTCGGTTTTGCCTATACCACCGAGGAGTGGAAAGAAGGGCTCAAATATATCAAGAAATTCTTCGATGAAGGACTCATTCCCAAGGAGACATTAACCCAGGATAAAGACCAGTATAACTCCTTCGTATTTTCCGAAGAACCCGTCCTGTTTGCCTTCTGCGGCTGGTGCTATGAAGGAAGCGATATCGTCAGAAGAAGTGAACTGTCCGGTATCCCCGCATTAGAGGGCCCCAACGGTGTAAAAAATGCCTGCTACATCCCCAGCATCCCCTCCGGCACAGGCGCGGTGATCACCGTTGACTGTGAGAATCCTGAAGCCGCTTTCCTGGTATGTGACTATCTGTGCAGCGAGGACATGAGCAATATCAATCGTTACGGAAAACTGGGCGTAAACTGGGATTACTGGGAGAATGCCAAGGAGACAATCGAAAACCCTGAAGAGTATGGTTCCGCTTATGGCTATGAAATGTTCATGATCACTTACTATCAGGACGGTGTCGATTTCTGGTATGACCCTAACCCGCAGAATGTCTGCTACTTCCAGAATGGTCCCTATGTCAGAGATTCCCTTGCCAATTTAGGTTATGTCATGAAGACCGCAAATCTCTCAGAAGAGGAAACTCTTAGATTGTTTAACGAAACCAAGGATATAGCTGTCCAGAATGACTGCTATAATTACTTGCCGGACGAAGTATTTGATTACGGTCCGCTGACAACTGAGGAAACATCACAGACAGCAGATATCAAAACAAATCTGAATAATTATGTCAAAGAAGCAACCAGCGCTTTTTTGACCGGCAGCATGGACATCGATGCGGATTGGGATGCGTACCTGAAAGAACTGGAAAATATCGGATATAAGACCATGCTTGAAACATATCAGACAGCTTACGACAGAGTTCATTAATTATCCCTTTCCATCACGAACATTACCAGACAGGGCTGCCGGGCGACAGTCCTGTCTGATGATGTTTCAGAGACAGGAGGTCTGACAGCATGACAAAGAAAAAAGGATCATTGCGGTTATGTCTTCGACGTGACTGGCAATTGTATGTATTTTTACTGATACCGGTCACATATATCATCATCTTCGCCTATGTGCCCATGGGCGGCGTGCTGATGGCATTCCAGGACTACAGCGTGCGAAAAGGAATGCTCGGAAGTGACTGGATCGGCCTGGACAATTTTATAAGGTTTTTCAATTCCTATCAGTGCAAGAGGATTATCCGCAACACATTGATACTTTCCTTCTATTCCATCATTGCCGGCTTTCCTCTGCCCATCATTTTTGCGCTGATCATGAACAGTCTGCGCTCAGAACGTTTCAAGAAAATATCGCAGGCCATTGTAAATTTGCCGCATTTTATCTCTACAACAGTTATGGTCGGCATTTTGTTTCAGGTGTTTAACTCCCGCACCGGACTTTACGGAGTGGTCGGAGAATTTCTCGCAGGTTCCTATCCGCCGGATATTTTGGGTTCTCCTTCCGGGTTTCGTCATTTATATGTGTGGTCAGGAGTATGGCAGAGTTTTGGCTGGGGAAGCATTATCTATACAGCTGCCCTTTCCTCGGTAGATCCCGAGTATCACGAAGCGGCGCAGATCGATGGCGCAACGCGTCTGCAGCGCATTATTCACATTGATTTGCCAAGCATTTTGCCGACCATCGTGACGATGCTGATTCTGCGCATGGGTTCCGTCATGAGCATAGGTTTTGAAAAGGTATATCTGATGCAGAACGGCCTGAATCTGGAGGCAAGTGACATCATTTCCACCTATGTTTACAGCGTCAGCCTTGCTGGGGACGGAATATCCGATTTTTCCTATGCAACGGCTGTGGACCTTTTCAACTCGGTGGTCAACCTGATTATGATTTCCCTGGTCAACTGGATCGCCCGCAAAGTCGGCGAAACCAGTTTGTGGTAGGAGAGCTTGCAGACGACAGAAAGGCAAAGGGCTTCACATGAAAAGTCACAAAAAAACAGTTACTCAAAACAAAGTAAACCCCGGCATTCAGGACAGAATTTTTTATACTGTCGCAACCGTTATCGTGGCGCTGCTGACCTTATTGGTGCTGTATCCAATTATCTATATTGTCTCCGCCTCCTTCAGTTCGGGCAATGCTGTCGCCCAGGGAAAGGTATGGCTTTGGCCGGTAGATTTTTCGCTGGAGGGATATAAAGCGGTTCTTCGATATAAAAACGTATGGATCGGCTACAGAAACACACTCTTCTACGTGATCGTCGGAACATTTATTAATGTTTCAGTGACCATGCTCTGTGCATACCCCCTGGCGAGAAAAAATCTGAAAGGGCGCTCCTTTTTCAGTTTCCTGTTCTCCTTCACCATGTTATTCGGAGGCGGAATGATTCCCGCCTATATGCTCGTCAAAAATTTACATATGATAAATACGATCTGGGCCATGCTGATTCCGGGAGCGATGAGCGTTTATAATATGATCGTTGCCAGGAGCTTTATCCAGAGCAACATACCGGACGAATTACTGGAAGCCAGCAAGATCGACGGCTGTGATGATTTCAGGTTCTTTTTCCAGATCGTATTGCCTTTATCGGAAGCGATACTGGCAGTGCTGGCGCTGTGGTATGCCGTCGGTCACTGGAATGCTTATTTCAACGCTTTTCTTTATTTGTCCGATAAGGAATTGTACCCGCTGCAGATTTTTTTGAAAGACATTCTGGTAAACAGCCAGTTTGATGCCAACATGATCACCGATATCGAGACTGCTATTCAGCAGCAAAATCTGAAGATGTTGTTGAAATATTCCCTGATTGTGATTTCGACCGCTCCGTTGTTCGTATTTTATCCCTTTGTACAGAAACATTTTGTGAAAGGGGTCATGATCGGATCCGTGAAGGGATGAGATCGACTTTATCCAATTATAATATTGACGAAAGGGGATTAGAAGCATGAAAACAATTTTATTCACAGGAGATTCCATCACAGATGTAGGGCGCAGCAGAGAGAATAACGGTCATCTGGGGCTTGGATATCCCACGCTGGTGAACGGTGTGCTGGGATTTGAATCTCCCAATCAGTACAGGATTCTCAACAGAGGAATCAGCGGAAATCGCATTGTAGATCTGTACGCGAGAGTGAAAGCGGATTGCATCAACTTAAATCCTGATGTGATGAGCATTCTGATCGGCGTAAACGATGTATGGCACGAATTCGATTATAATAATGGCGTGGAAGCAGAGAAATTTTTTAACGTATATTCCATGATGATTGAGGAAATAAAAGCAGCGCTGCCCAATATCAGGATCATGATCATGGAACCCTTTGTATTGAAGGGTCCTGCCACCGAAGGCAATTGGGATCAATTTTATTCAGAAGTAGCGCTTCGCGCCAAAAAAGCAAAAGAGATCGCAGAAAAGTATGAGTTAAGCTTCATTCCTCTGCAGGAAAAATTTGATGCGGCGGCCAAGATTGCACCCAATACATTCTGGCTCGCGGACGGTGTACACCCTACAACAGCGGGTCATGAACTGATCAAGAGAGAATGGCTGAAAGCTTTTTTGCAGGAGGACCGCTGATGCGCTGACAGCGTTTAAATTGAAGTTACATAAAAATATAAATCTCCCGGCCAGAGTCAGCAATGTTTTGCCAGGCTGATTCTCTGTCCGGGAGATTTTTCTTTTTATTCTAAGGGACTTTCGCACATCAGGGCGACAAGTTCTTTACAATGGTGCAAAAAAGAGACCGCATTTTCTGCGATCTCCTTTAACATTCTTAGTCTGCTACGTAAGGCATAAGAGCCAGATGACGTGCTCTCTTGATAGCTA
Source organism: Lachnospiraceae bacterium (assembly GCA_017482485.1). Taxonomy (GTDB): domain Bacteria; phylum Bacillota; class Clostridia; order Lachnospirales; family Lachnospiraceae; genus Gallintestinimicrobium. The sequence continues at coordinate 7,912 of JAFUMV010000079.1, read as the reverse complement.
CAGTCAGAGCTCTCTGATGCTTTGCACAGTTGCCTGTGATTCTTCTGGGAAGGATTTTACCTCTCTCAGATACGTATCTTTTCAGCTTGTTTGTATCCTTGTAATCGATCACATTGTCTTTACCACAGAATACACAAACTTTTTTTCTTCTGCGCATGCCGCCTCTTCTCTTTGCGGGAGAATCAGGTCTTTCGGATTTATTGAATGCCATGATGGTTTACCTCCTGTCTGAATGTTTGCGGACAAGATCTTTATTGTCCACAATTGAAATACGGGAAACTTCGCAAATGCTGCGCATTCGCAAAGTAATGCGAAATTACTTCGTAATTTTGCTTAGTTAAACGGCAGTTCCTCGTCGATTCCGTCAGGAATGTTCATGAAACCGTCGTTTGCAGCAGCGGGCTGCGGTCTTGCAGGTGCATTGTTATAACCGCCATTGTTATAACCGGAGTTATTATATCCGCCGTTGTTATAACCGGAATTGTTGTAGCCACCGCCGGCATAACCCCCATCGTTATTGCCCTGGCTGTTCTTGCTCTCTGCAAATTCCTGATCTTCCACTACTACATCAGTGGTATATACTTTGACGCCATCCTTGTTGGTATAGCTGCCTGTCTGAATTCTTCCGGTAACCGCAATCTTGGTTCCCTTATGAAGATATCTCTCCGCGAACTCTGCGCTCTTGCCGAATGCCACACATCCGATGAAGTCTGCATTGTTCTCATCACCGTTGCGGTTGAATCTGCGGTCTACAGCCAAAGTATATCTGGCAATTGCCATAGCGCCCTCGCCCTGAGAATACCGAACCTCAGGATCTCTGGTAAGACGCCCCATAAGAATAACTTTATTCATATTGACTCTCTTTCTTACTTCTCGTCAGCTCTGACAACTAAGTATCTGAGTACGTTGTCCATAATGCGAACGCGGCTTTCGATTTCTGCGGGTGCTGTGCCAGCAGCTTCGAATGCGATGAAGTAATAGAAGCCTTCTCTTGTCTTCTGGATTTCGTAAGCAAGTCTCTTCTTGCCCCACTCATCCACGTTGGTGATTGTGCCGCCGAATCTTTCGATCAGGGCTTTTGCCTTATCAACAACGGCTGCTCTTTCTTCATCTTCGATCTTCGCATTTACAACGAGTGCTAATTCGTACTTGTTCATGCAAATTTACCTCCTTTTGGTCTCTGGCCCCTTCTCTCATGTAAGGAGCAAGGAATATATATCACGGGTTACTATAATAACACGAAAAGCCTGATATTTCAAGCATTTCTTTTCAAATCCCGAAGATTTTTTTCTACAAGCTTCCGGGCAATCATAATCTGATGTCCGCATCCTGCGCATTTGAGCCGAAAGTCCGCACCGATGCGCAGAACCTCCCACTCTTTGCTGCCGCAGGGATGCTGTTTTTTTAATGTAACAATATCTCCTACCTGTATGTCCATCCCGTTCTCCCACTTTCTTTTTCTGTCGGCGGCTCCTGTCCCGAAAACGCTCCGGCTGCTGCCCGGATGCCGGCTGACCGTTTTTTAACTGCACCTGTTACAGCGATCCGAAAATCTCTCCGATGCTGCCTGCCACCACCAGATCTGCCACGGAATCCCGGGCCGTGGGCGTCTTGTTGACAAGCACCAGCTTACTGCCGCGGTAGTAATCGATCAGACCGGCCGCCGGATATACCACCAGCGAAGTTCCTCCGATGATGAGCACATCTGCCTGACTGATGAAGGAAATCGCTTCCTGCATGGTCTGCATATCCAGTCCTTCCTCATATAAAACCACATCCGGCTTGATCGGGCCGCCGCATTCGCATCGCGGCACACCTTTGCTGTTCAATATATAATGGGCATCATAAAATTTATGACATTTTTCACAGTAATTGCGCAGTACACTGCCATGCAGCTCCAGCACTTTTTTGCTGCCCGCCGCCTGATGAAGGCCGTCTATGTTCTGCGTGATGACCGCCTTTAGCTTTCCTTCCTTTTCCCACTGGGCCAGCTTTAAGTGCGCTGCGTTGGGCTTTGCATCCAGCGCCAGCATTTTATCCCTGTAAAACCGGAAAAATTCCTCCGGCTTTCTTCTGTAAAAAGTATGGCTTAAAATTGTTTCCGGCGGATAGTCATACTGCTGATGATACAGTCCGTCCGTGCTGCGAAAGTCCGGAATTCCGCTTTCTGTGGAAACGCCTGCGCCGCCGAAAAATACGATGTTATCGCTTTCTTCTATAATCTGCTTAAGCTTTTGTATCTGCGAATTTGGCATATTTCATATCCTCGATTTTGATGTGATCATGCAGCCACACCTGCAAATATTCAAACAGTTCCCGAATCATGTCATCCTGTGTTCCCAGCGTGAGCCGGTCGACTTCTTTTGTCAGTTCCACCAGCTTCTGCGCAAAAAGCTGATGCTGTATTTTATGCGCATACAGTCCGGGGTAGCCGATGGACTCCAGATAAGCTTCCTCATGTGCAAAATGCTCGATCGTATAGTCCTTTAATCCCGCCAGCAGCACACGGATATCCGCACATTTAAAAAGCATATTTTCATCTTCCAGAAGGTTTCTGGTTTTTTCGATCAGATCCAAAAGATGAACATGTTCTGCATCGATCTGTTCCAGACCGGTCAAATATTCTTCTCCCAATTTTTTCATACCAATAATCTCCACCTCTTTTTTCATTATACTGCGAGGGCGCGTTTACTGCAGCCGCTCTTTTGCCCGAATTCCGGTAGGTGTTGCCGCCAGACCGCCTTCGCTGGTTTCCCGCATGCAGGCTGGCATGGAAAGCCCCACTTCCCGCATGGCATCAATGACTTCATCCGGTTCGATCCGGCTGTAAACGCCCGCCAGCGCCATATCCGCCGCGGCCAGCGCCACCACGGCGCCGGAAACATTTCTTTTCACACAGGGCACCTCCACCAGACCCGCTACAGGGTCACATACAAGCCCCAGCAGATTCTTCATCGCCATGGCAGCCGCATGAGAAATCGCTTTTGCGTCGCCGCCGCGCAGATAAACCGCCGCGCCTGCCGCCATGGAGGAAGCGGAACCGATCTCCGCCTGGCAGCCTCCCTGCGCGCCTGCAATGAACGCCCGGGAGGCGATCACACCGCCGATTCCGGCCGCCACGTAGAGGGCTTCTGTCATCTTTTCGTCCGTAAATCCGTATTTATCCTGCATCGCCAGCAGCACTGCGGGAACCACACCGCAGGCACCCGCTGTGGGTGCCGCCACAATACGCTTCATACAGGCATTGGATTCGCCCATTTTCACAGCTTTCTCCATCACGCGCCCGATAAAGTCACCGCAAAGAGTATCCCCGCCGTTCACATACTGTTCCATCTTTCCACCGTCCCGTCCGGTCAGTCCGCTGCGGGATTCCAGGGCCGGATCATAAGAAGCATCTGCATCCTTCATGGCCAGATACATGGTTTTCATCTGGGCAAAGGAAGCTTCCCTTTCCAGTTGTCTTTCCACGCAGTCATCTTCCAGAATCACTTCCCAGAAGGTGATTTTCTTTTCTTCTGCTCTGGAACAGATATCGCCTAGTGACTCATACATGTTCGTCAATCCTCCATACAAAGATAGGTTACTTTCTCAATACCGTTTTCGCTTTCCAGATCTTTGATGCAATCATCCGGCACCTTCTGGTCCACCTCAATGACCATGACCGCATGGCCGCCGCGGGCATCCCGGTATACCTGCATTGTTGCGATATTGATGCCGGCCAGCCCCAGCTTTAAGGAAACACGCACCACACAGCCCGGCTTGTCCTCGTTAAATACCACCAGTGTAGGTGCTTCCCCCGAAAAATCCGCACGCAGGCCATCTATTTCGCTGATGCGCACTCTGCCGCCCCCGACAGAAATCCCTACCACCTCCAGCTTTCTTCCGGATGCGCCGCTCACTTCCAGCTTCACCGAATTGGGATGGCCGTTCTGCAAATTGACCGCACCGAACTCAAACTTCATGCCCCGCTCAGCCGCCAGTTCAAAACTGTCCGGAATGCGTCTGTCATCTACATTAAGCCCCATAAGTCCTGCCACAAGGGCCCGGTCAGTGCCGTGTCCTTTCCCGGTTGCAAGGAAGGAACCGTGCAGGTATATCTTCGCTTCCGTCACTTCTTCCCCAAACAGTTTTCTTGTGATCTGACCGATCCTCGCCGCACCCGCAGTGTGGGAACTGGACGGTCCAACCATCACAGGGCCGATGATATCCAAAATATTCATTCGTTTATCCTTTCCATCGGCATTCGATCTCATCACAGCTGTTGACATCCCTCCGCCGACGCACTTAAAATGGTAACTGAACATCCAGTGAACAGTACTTTGCAAACATCTTTGAACATTCATCTGGAATCTCTGATATAAATATACTAAAAAAAAGGAAGGAACACAACATGGGAATCAAAATTGGTATTGCAGGACCTTTGGAACATACAAACTACAGAGAGGCGGTCTTTTTAGCTGCTGCCCGCGCCGGCATTGAGCTCACCGTAGAAATTTCCCTCATTCCCGAACAGGCGGATGACTGGGATGGCCTCATTCTTCCGGGCGGAGGAGATACCGATGCGGCCTTCCTGCCCGGCCAGCCGCCGCAGGATCCGACCTGTACCGGGGTCAATACAAAACTGGATGAAAAACAGTTTGAGATTCTCGACCGGTTTGTCCGCGCGGGAAAGCCTGTTTTTGGTATCTGCCGGGGCATGCAGCTGATCGGCATCTATTTCGGCTCCGACTTTTATCAGAATCTGCCCACAGCTGATTCGCACCGTTACATTGATTATGACCAGATTCATTCCTCTCATGCTGTCCCCGGATCATTTCTGGAAAAATTATACGGCAGCGATTTTGCGATCAACAGCGCACATCATCAGGGGGTACGCATGCCCGACTGCACGACTGCTGCTGTGAGTCCGCTGATTGCGGCCTTCCCGGGCAGCCAGCCTTTTAGTCTGGATGTCATCCAGCACGCTTCCGACGGCGTGATTGAGGCGATTGTTCATAAAAACCTTCCCATCATCGGCCTTCAGTGGCATCCTGAGCGGCTTTGCGGACGGCATGCGCGACCGGATGCTGTGGATGGCGGAAAGGTGTTTGAGTATTTTCTTTCACTGTGCAGAAAATGATTTGACAAATGAAATTGCGGCATCAGCGCTGAAACAACATGTACCGCAGATGTCGCCAGCCATCCGGCAGGGTGCGAAGATGCGATCTGCCGCACCGGCCGTCCCGGCGAAGCTTTATGGGAATCTGCGCAATCCCGGCGCCGCTTTTGGCAAAGCCGCCGATCATTTCGGTGGCGAACTCCATGCCGGGGCAGGAGAGGTTCAGTTCCAGCGCTTTCTGCCTGTGAAAGCCCCGCAGACCGCAGTGGAAATCCGTCACGGACACATTATAACATACGCGACCCACCAACGATAGGAACGGCACGCCAAAATACCGATGTGCAAACGGCATCGCACCCTTTTCGATCCCGCCGGCAAAACGGTTCCCCATCACCAGACCGCAGCCTTCCCGCAATTTTTCCACAAATCCTTCCAGCGCTGAAAAATCATAGCTGCCATCACAGTCACCCATGATAATATAGGTTCCTCTGGCCGCCCGGATTCCTCCGATGAGGGCATTTCCGTAACCCTTTTGGGGCACGCTGACCACCCTGGCGCCCAGCGCCTCTGCCAGCACCACAGATCGATCTGTGCTGTTATTATCCGCAATGAGCACCTCTGCCGAAAGACCATACTTTTCCACAAACTGCTGTGCCTCCAAAATACAGGACGCTATCGTCTTTTCCTCGTTGAGACAGGGCATCAGAATGGTGAATTCAATTTTTTCCATAACGTTTCCCCTTTCTTTTTTTGGAGTACAGCCAGGACAGATCAACATTAAACCGCAGGGCCTGAAGCAGCATCTGCACTGCAGCTTCAGGCGACCGTCACGCTGTCAGCCCTTAAAGCTCTGCGTTTATTCATTATATAATGCAAATGCGGTATCTTTCAAGGCAATAGCAAAAGGGCCTTCCGACTTTTTTGAGAAAGTTGGAAGACCCTTTCATTACTTTTTAACCTGATCGAATTATGCGAAAGGATTCTCGGTAGGGTACATCATGCCCCTGGGCTGGTTGAAGTTGATATCTTCTACCGGCACGCCGATGTATTTGAATACTTCGTACAGAGCCTTACCGTAGTGGCCGAATGCTACCGCGCCGTGGTGAGGATAGTTCTTCTCAATCAGCACGTGTCTGTAGAAACGTCCCATTTCCGGAATTGCGAATACGCCGATGCCGCCGAAGGATCTGGTTGCCACAGGAAGAACCTCGCCGTGTGCGATGTAAGCGGTAAGCTTACAGTCAGCTGTGGACTGCAGACGGAAGAAGGTGATGTCACCAGGAATGATATCGCCTTCCAGAGTGCCGTTGGTAACTTCTTCAGGAAGGGATCTTGCCATGATCATCTGGTTCTTCATGCTGCAGAATGCCAGCTTCTTGGAGCAGGTGTTGCCGCAGTGGAAGCCCATGAAGGTATCTTTATGTGTATAGTCGAATTTGCCCTTGATGGACTCTTCGTACATATCGGCAGGAACAGAGTTGTTGATGTCCAGCAGGGTAACAATATCGTTGCTGACAGCAGCGCCGATGAACTCGCTTAAGCAGCCGTAAATATCAACTTCGCAGGAGACAGGGATGCCCATACCTGTCAGACGGCTGTTTACATAGCAGGGAACAAAACCGAACTGTGTCTGGAATGCAGGCCAGCATTTTCCGGCAATCGCAACATATTCACGATAGCCCTTATGCGCTTCCACCCAGTCAAGCAGAGTCAGTTCGTACTGAGCAAGCTTGCTTAAGATTTCAGGTTTCTGATTGCCTTCGCCCAGCTCTTCTTCCATTTCCTTCACCTTTGCAGGGATTCTTTCGTCACCTTCATGCTTGTTGAATGCTTCGAACAGATCCAGCTCGGAGTTCTCTTCGATTTCAACACCCAGGTTGTAAAGCTGCTTGATGGGAGCGTTGCATGCCAGGAAGTTAAGCGGTCTGGGACCAAAGCTGATGATCTTTAAGCCCTTTAAGCCGATGATCGCTCTTGCGATAGGTAAAAATTCGTTGATCATGTCAGCGCAATCCGCTGCTGTGCCAACGGGATATTCCGGGATATAAGCCTTTACATTGCGAAGCTTTAAGTTGTAGCTCGCATTGAGCATGCCGCAGTAAGCATCGCCGCGTCCGCCAACCAGATCGTTCTGGGTTTCTTCTGCTGCTGCGATGTACATTGCAGGGCCGTCGAAGTGTTTCGCCAGCAGAGTCTCTGCGATTTCGGGACCGAAGTTTCCAAGGTATACGCACAGCGCGTTGCAGCCTGCTGCCTTGATGTCTTCCAGCGCCTGAACCATATGGATTTCGCTCTCTACGATACATACGGGACACTCATAGATGTCAGCCGCATCATATTTTGCCTGATAAGCCTCTACCAGAGCTTTTCTTCTGTTAACGGACAGAGATTCCGGGAAGCAGTCACGGCTTACCGCAACAATTCCGACTTTCACTTTGGGTAAATTAATCATTGTTCCATCCTCCATCATGATATATGTTTTGATTTTTACTTGAGCAGATCCAGATTTTCGCCGATCAGTCCCATGGGGCTGCCTTCCGGAAGTCCGCCTTCGGGATGTCCCAGGAGCCATTTGTTCTTCGCTGTGAGATGTCCGTCCTCGCCGCCTGCATGCTTTTTGTCCAGCGGAAGGTTGGTGTTCTTCGGAAGCACTACCACGCACTGGAAGCCCTTGTCTTCGATGTTGCAGGGCGCATAGTGAAGTGTGGTCGCATATACTTCAATCGCTGTGCCCGCAGGGACTCTGAACGCTTCCACTTTGGAAGTGTCATAGGTGAAATCCACAATATCCTGCTGGCAGCCGATCATCAGCAC
>JAFUMV010000078.1 GCA_017482485.1 Lachnospiraceae bacterium | reverse complement strand
TGTGGAAGGGGGACTAATCATCCCCCTATCCGATTACGGAGGAAAATATATGCCTGTGCACATGCTTTGGACGTGGAGAAAAAAAGTTTCCCGCTGCGCCAAAACGGCAGAAAAACAGTGAAAAATACTTGAAATGGGCGTGAGTAAAAAAGTGGGCGGATGACACCCCAAAGACACATATATGAAAAGGAATCATGAGGATATGACTAATATAAAGATCGCATTTTTTGATATAGATGGAACTCTGATAGATATGAACAAAAAATGTATATCGGAAAAGATGCTTGAGACATTAATTCGATTAAAAGAAAACAACATTGTCATTTGCATTGCAACCGGCAGATCGCCTGTCAGCCTGCCCAAGTTCGCGGGGGTGGAGTTTGATGCGCATTTGACATTTAATGGTTCATACTGTTTTAACAAGGAGCATGTTATCTTCAGTAACCCCATTTCCCAAAAGGATGTAAAAACCATCATTCGCAATGCGGCATCGATAAACAGGCCCGTGTCTGTTGCAACGAAGACCAGATTGGCAGCGAATGGAAAGGATGAGGATCTGACAGAATATTATTCCTTTGCAAAACTGGAGCTTGAGATTGCCGAAGATTTTGAAGCGGTTGCCTGTGAAGATGTTTATCAAATCATGATGGGATGTCGGGAAAATGAGTATTGCACGGTTTTGCAGGACGTAGATAATGCCAGGATTACGGCCTGGTGGGACAGAGCAGTAGATATTATACCTGCCAATGGTGGAAAAGGAACAGGCATCGAAAAGGTTCTTGAATATTACCATTTCACAAAAGAAGAAGCGATTGCCTTTGGGGATGGCAACAATGATATGGAGATGCTACAGGCTGTGGGATGGGGTGTTGCGATGGAAAATGCATCGGAGGGACTCAAACAGGCAGCTGATGATATATGCGGCCATGTCGCTGATGATGGTATCTATTATTATTGTATGGAGCATGGGCTGATATAAGGAGAAAGCTTTGGAAGCCGCTATCAGCTGATCAGCCCCTGCCCGCTGTTTCGATATTCTCTGGGAGTCATTCCTGTCACTTTTTTAAATACTTTGTTAAAGTTAGCGGTGTTGTTGTAACCGCATTCTGCAGCAATGTCGATCATATTTTCATGTACGCCGTCGGCAATGATCAGCCGGGCGGCCTTTTCGATCCGCTTGGCATTGATATAGTTCCACAAAGTCATACCGCTTACCTGTTTGAACAAAGTACAGAAATAATTCGGTGAAAGCCCTGCGAGGAGAGAAAGCTCCTGCAGGGATATTTTTTCGGCAAAATGTGAGTCAATATAGGAAAGCACCTGCTGGATGCATTGAAGCTGATCATGGCTGATGCCGGTATTTCCTTCTGCGTAGCCAAAATCACGGATCAGGAGGATGAGCAGCAGATTCAGGTAAGAATTCACGGACAGCGCAAATTCCTGCTTTTGGTTCGTCAGCTCCTGTTCAATATTGGACAGAAGACCGGTCAGGTTCATGCTGTTTCCGGCAGGAATGCGGCTTAAGAAGGATGGATTGTGCCCGAAGCAGAAATTCAGGCTTCTTAAGGAAAAGCTGTCATTGGTATGATAGGGAGTGCTGCGCAGGTATACAGGATCAAAATGCAGATTGGTAATCTGTAAGCCGTCTTTTCCCACATCGGTGATACAGTGGAACTCATTGCTGGAAAAGACAAATACGTCACCTGCAGAGATAGGATGTTTGGCAGAAGACGTGGTATAGATTCCGCTGCCGCCGTTTACCCTCATGATTTCAAAGTTGAGATGATGATGCTGCCTTAGAATTCGCTTTCCGGCAGGGATGTCTACGCGCCACATTTTCAAAAGCGGAATGCCATGGGCATCTGTGATGCTGCCGATATCGTAAGTGGTGGTCATGTTCTGCTCCTTTCGGTGGTGGGATGTATATGCCCTGATGCAGCAGGGGAAAAACATATGCAGCAGCATTTGCTGCGGTTTTGCCGGAACATCATTGGGGTCTTAGCTGTTGCCTCTTCATTCTATCCTTCCTTCATTGAAAAAACAATAAAAAATTTTATAATTCGTAATATAGTTTGCAAATACCATAAGATAGTTGAGGAATAAAGTTATTTTCTATCTTAAAATGTAATCAGGTTGAAACGGGCAGTCAGCAAGATGTCAAACCAGTATTATCATGTGGAAAAGGAGAAGAAAATGAGCTTTAATACCTGTTCAGGTCCATCGGACTTAAAAATTACAGACATGCGTTTTGTAGACATTGACGGAGCGCCAAAACGCTGCACGATCATAAAAATCATGACAAACCAGGGTATCTGCGGATACGGTGAAGTGCGTGATGCCTCCAGCAAAACCTATGCATTGATGTTAAAGAGCCGCATCCTGGGAGAGAATCCCTGCAACGTGGACAAAATCTTCCGCAAAATCAAGCAGTTCGGCGGCCCTTCCCGTCAGGGCGGCGGTGTTTCCGGCATTGAAATCGCGCTCTGGGATCTGGCCGGCAAGGCATACGGCGTTCCGCTGTATCAGATGTTGGGCGGTAAGTTCCGCGATGAAGTCCGCGTATATTGCGACACTGATGTGGATGGTAAGCACACCGGACATGACATGGGACTGGCGTTAAAGAAGCGCATGGAGATGGGCTTTACTTTCCTGAAAATGGATCTTGGAATCGGTCTTTTATTGGATGAACCCGGCACCATCAATGCGCCGCTGGGTTTTATTGACGATATGAAAAAGTATGCTTCCCACATCTTAAACGTGCAGGGCGGCAGCGTGACTGCAGACATGGTAAAGCATCAGAAAAGCTATGATATCGTGACGACAGCCCATCCGTTTACCGGCATCCATCTCACCGAAAAGGGGCTGGATTATCTGGAAAATTACGTGAGAGAGGTGCGTGAGGTCATCGGTTATGAAGTGCCGCTGGCAATCGATCATTTCGGACATGTATGTGTGGAAGACTGCATTCGCTTTGCAAGGAGAATGGAACCTTACAATCTGGCATGGATTGAGGATATGGTGCCCTGGATGTACACAGACCAATATGTGCGCCTGAAAAACAGCACAGCGATCCCGGTGTGCACAGGAGAAGATATGTATCTGAAAGAGCCATTTGAAAAAATCATCAAAGCCGGCGGTGTATCTGTCATCCATCCTGACATTCTGACCTGCGGCGGCGCTTTGGAATTAAAGAAGATTGCCGACATTGCGGATGAACATGGCGTGGCAGTGGCAATCCACATGGCGGAAAGTCCGGTAGCCTGCATGGCCGCCGTACAGGTGGCGGCAGCGATGCACAACGTGCTGGCGCTGGAATTCCATTCCGTAGATGTGCCCTGGTGGGCTGACATGGTGACCGGTATTCCGAAGCCTGTTTTTGAAAACGGTTTTATCAAAGTGCCGGATAAGCCCGGCCTTGGTTTCGATGATTTGAATGAAGAAGTGATCAGAGAACATATCAATCCGGAGATTTCCGGCATGTGGGAGCCGACGGATGAATGGAACAAAGAATTTTCCAATGACAGAATCTGGAGTTAATATCCGCAGCTGATATTTTTCAGAAAAGAGGTAAAGAAAATGCATTTTAATGACAGAGATGAAATTATTGCCCTGACACCACTGTGGAAAGGAGAGCGTCTGCCGGACGGAAGACCGAAGGTGGTGGACAAATACCTGGATGCCCTGCGTAACATGACGCTGGAAGAGGTGTGGAAGCCTATTTTCGTGCTGGGCTATGAGAATCAGTTCGTGGGCGGAGGCGTCAATCCGCTGCACGCCCTGCATGAGGATGGCAGAAAGCTGATCGGCCGTGCGGTCACCTGTAATTTCTGTCCCACCAGACCGGATTTGCATGAGATCATGTTTGCAAAAGGGGCAGAGGAAGGACGAAAAGGAAATTACAATCAGTGGGTCATCGACAGCCTGCAGGAACGTGATGTGGTGGTTGCCGACATGTATGACAAGATTTATAAAGGAACCTTCGTGGGAGGCAATCTGACAACAGCGATCAAGACACGCACCGGCAACGGCGGCGCCGTTATCTGGGGCGGCGTCAGAGACGTGGAACAGATGAAGCAGGTGCCTGATGTTCAGGTATATTATCGGGGCATCGATCCCACACCGATCCGGGATTTTGTCATGACAGGATTTAATACCGTAACCAATTTTGGCGGCGCTGTCTGTCTGCCCGGAGATGTTGTTTTTGGTGCCGGCGGCGGTGTTTTGTTCATCCCCAGCCACCTGGTGGCAGATGTGGTGGAAGGTGCGGCAAAGACCCATGTAAAGGATGACTTTG
>JAFUMV010000077.1 GCA_017482485.1 Lachnospiraceae bacterium | reverse complement strand
CAAATTGTGTCGGAACTCTAAAATGGAAATAAAGTATTCTAAAGAAAGTGTGGATTTTCTAAAAAAAGATAGGGTTCATACTGCAGTCCGGAGTATATACAGTTTTTTCCTTCTAAAATGCCCCGAAGCAGCGTGTTTTAGAAGGCCTGGATGCCTTCAGGGGGTATATACATCCAAATTTCTCGGAAATACCCCATATTTACATGTTTTCCGGGGTATTTTCAGGAAAGCTGCTTCTATATACCCTCAGCACGGCATTTTTTGACCATTTTTGCATGCGATTGGGGTATTTCCGGCAGTTTTGATCGTATATACCCTGGCAGAGTTAAACTGGTTGAATGAAAGGCTGAACTGCTGTTGCTGTTCACAGTAACCCTCTTTGCGATGCACACAAAACGTGCATTCTGCAGGTTTTGATGCTGCTTCCCCCGGGTTTTACGCGCCGAAGGCGCGTAAAACACCTGCCGTACACACTGCCAGAGAACAGCAGCAACTGTTATAAAATGGTTATAAAATTCTTCGAATCTTTCCCATACACCCTTGACAATCCCAAAAAACAGGATTTATAATGAAGCGAACAGACGAAGTCTGTTCGCGCTACTTCGTAAAAAGCGGAGCGTTTGCGAAGGTTCCCGACGCTACTTCGTAAAAAGCGGAGCGTTTGCGAAGGAACCCGCTAAATAGTGAAAAACTGTGACGAAGACAGTAGGCTGTATTTGAAAGACGCAGAGAGCCGGGGAAGGTGGAATCCCGACACGAGTAGGAGCAGCTGAACATCCCTTCCGAGTTGTAAAGCCAAAAGGTGTGTCCGTAAGTTCGTAACCGAGTAGGATTTACCGTTCTTCCGGCGTTATCGGAAACCATATATCCCGCAGTGAGAGGGCGTGTCCGCCAAGGACGGATACGACAGCCGGAGCAGACGGGCGTATGCTGTAACAGGTGGTTTGCGAGTCACAGAAAATTGTGCCCCGTCCTTTTACAAGGACGGGGTTTTTTTATACAGATAATGCGATAAGCAATGGATTCATAAAGAAAGGACAATCGCCATGTATAACAAAGTAGACACAAACTTAAACTTTGTAGAACGCGAAAAGAACATCGAAAAGTTCTGGCGTGACAACAACATCTTCCAGAAAAGTATGGAAAACCGCAAGGAAGGCCCCACATATACTTTTTATGACGGCCCTCCGACCGCAAACGGAAAACCCCACATCGGACATCTGGAAACCCGTGTTATCAAGGACATGATTCCCCGTTACCGCACCATGAAGGGCTGCTATGTGCCCCGTAAGGCCGGCTGGGATACTCACGGTCTGCCGGTTGAACTGGAAGTGGAGAAGCTCCTGGGCCTGGACGGCAAGGAGCAGATCGAACAGTACGGTCTGGTTCCCTTCATTGACAAGTGCAAAGAGAGCGTATGGAAATACAAGGGCATGTGGGAAGATTTCTCCGGCACCGTTGGTTTCTGGGCTGATATGGATAATCCCTATGTTACCTATCATGATGATTACATCGAATCCGAATGGTGGGCGTTAAAGCAGATCTGGGATAAAGGCCTGCTTTACAAGGGCTTCAAGATCGTTCCTTACTGCCCCCGCTGCGGAACCCCTCTGTCCGCACAGGAAGTGGCACAGGGCTATAAGGATGTAAAGGAACGCTCTGCTGTCGTACGCTTCAAGGTAAAAGGTGAGGATGCCTACATTCTGGCATGGACCACCACACCCTGGACCCTGCCCTCCAATGTGGCGCTTTGCGTAAACCCCAATGAGACCTACTGCAAGGTAAAGGCTGCAGACGGCTACACCTACTACATGGCAGAAGCCCTGCTTGACAAGATGCTTGGCAATTTAAATAAGGAAAATCCCGAAGTTCCCGCTTATGAAGTGCTGGAAAGCTATGTGGGCAAGGAACTGGAATACAAGGAATATGAGCCTTTATTTGACTGCGCTGTGGAAACCTGTGAAAGACAGCACAAAAAGGCATTTTTCGTAACCTGTGATACTTATGTTACGCTGACAGACGGTACCGGCGTGGTTCACATCGCTCCCGCTTTTGGTGAAGATGATGCCAACGTAGGCCGCAATTATGACCTGCCTTTTGTACAGCTGGTTGACGGCAAAGGTGAAATGACCAAAGAAACTCCCTGGGCCGGTGTATTCTGCAAAAAGGCAGACCCTATGGTGCTGGAAGCTCTGGACAAAGAACACCTTCTGTTCTCTGCTCCCAAGTTTGAGCACAGCTATCCTCACTGCTGGCGCTGCGACACACCTCTTATTTACTATGCGCGTGAATCCTGGTACATCAAGATGACCGCGGTAAAAGATGATCTGATCCGCAACAACAATACCGTTAACTGGATTCCTGATTCCATCGGTAAAGGCCGTTTTGGCGACTGGCTGGAAAATGTGCAGGACTGGGCCGTTTCCAGAAACCGTTACTGGGGTACTCCCTTAAATGTATGGGAATGTGAATGCGGTCATATGGAATCCATCGGCAGCCGTGCTGAACTGAAAGAAAAGTCCGGCAACGAAGCAGCTCTTACCGTAGAACTGCACCGCCCTTATATCGACGAGATCACCATGCCCTGCCCGCATTGCAGCAAGACCATGCACCGCGTGCCCGAAGTGATTGACTGCTGGTTTGACTCCGGCGCAATGCCTTTTGCACAGCACCATTATCCTTTTGAAAATAAAGACCTGTTTGAGCAGCAGTTCCCTGCAAAGTTCATTTCCGAGGCTGTTGACCAGACCCGTGGATGGTTCTACTCATTGCTTGCAGAATCCACCCTGTTGTTCAACAAATCTCCTTACGAAAACGTCATCGTTATGGGCCATGTTCAGGATGAAAACGGCCAGAAGATGAGTAAGAGTAAAGGCAATGCCGTAGATCCTTTTGAATCTCTGGAAAAATACGGTGCGGACGCCAACCGCTGGTATTTCTACACCGTTTCCGCTCCCTGGATTCCCAAACGCTACAGCGGCAAGGCAGTAGTTGAGGGCCAGAGAAAGTTCATGAGCACCCTTTGGAATTCCTATGCATTCTACGTGCTCTATGCAAACATTGACAACTTCAACGCCCAGGACTATGTGCTGGAATATGATAAGCTTCCCGTTATGGATAAGTGGCTGCTGTCCAGAATGAACACCATGGTGAAAAACGTGGACAACAACCTGGATCAGTATAAGATTCCGGAAGCAGCAAGAGCGCTGGAAGAGTTCGTGGATGACTTAAGTAACTGGTATGTAAGAAGAAGCCGTGAACGTTTCTGGGCAAAAGGCATGGAGCAGGATAAGATCAATGCTTACATGACTCTTTACACCGCACTGGTAACAACCGTGAAGGCAGCAGCGCCCATGATTCCTTTCATGACAGAAGACATCTACCAGAACCTTGTAAGAGCAAACGATGCTTCTGCTCCCGAAAGTGTTCACCTGTGTGACTTCCCCGTTGTGGATGAAAGCATGATCGATGCACAGCTGGAAGCTGATATGGCTGAAGTTTTAAAAATTGTTGTAATGGGCCGCGCGTGCCGCAACACCGCAAACATCAAGAACCGTCAGCCCATCGGCACCATGTTTGTAAAAGCGGACAGCACCCTTTCCGAGTTCTTCCAGGAAATCATCGAGGATGAATTGAACGTGAAGAAGGTGGTATTCACCGATGATGTACGCGATTTCACTTCCTATACCTTCAAACCTCAGCTTCGTACCGTAGGACCCAAGTACGGCAAACAGCTGGGCGGCATCAAAAAGCATCTGGAAGAGCTGGACGGCAATGCAGCAATGGATGAACTGAACACAGACGGCGTGCTGAAGTTCGCTGTGGGCGATGTGACAGTGGAACTGACCAAAGATGATCTGCTCATCGAAATGAGTCAGAAACCCGGATATGTTACCGAAGCCGACAACTATATGACCGTTGTTCTGGATACCAACCTGACTGACGAACTGGTAGAGGAAGGTTTCGTATACGAAGTGATCAGCAAGATTCAGACCATGCGTAAGGATTCCGGATTTGAAGTGATGGATCACATCAAAGTTGCAGTATGCGGCAATGAAAAGATTGCATCCATCGTCGAAAAGAATCAGGATGTGATCGCAGGCAAGGTTCTGGCAAATGCGATTGTAAAAGATGAAGACCTTGCAGTGAGCAAGGAATGGAATGTCAATGGTGAAAAGGTAACCATCGGCGTTGAAAAAATGTAAATAATTTTCAAAAAATGCGCGTCCGCAGACAGCTTTTGCCTGCGGACGCGCTGTATCTATGCAGAAATTTATTTCATAGGAAATACCCCGAAATAACGTGTTTTGTCAGCCTTAGATGCCTTCATGGGGTATTTCTCAAGGCTTTTGGCGTGAAATCGGGGTATTTTCGGCAGTTTTGATCGTATATACCCTGACGGAGATAAACTGGCTGAACGAAAGGTCGAACCGAACTGGGTAAAAAGGATGTTTTCATTGCGGAACAATCCGGTTACAGTTATAATGAAATAACAGCAGATTCAAGCTGTGTCATCCTGGTTGCCACAGCTATACTGCAGACCTTTTCAAATTAACCTTTATTCATTATGGCCTGGCCTTCTGTAAAAAGCCGTGCCGCAGTGGAATGCTATTTTACCAAAGAAAAGAGAGAAAAACATGAGAGAATATTTAACCCAAATCTGTAAAGAACTGGAATTCCCCCGGGAAGCAGCCGATACAATGATAGAGGCCTGGGAAGCGATTGCGAGCTGTCCGGAGGCTTTTGAACTCTGGCAGCAGTGGATTAAAAATTATGAAATCGACTGTCATATGGATTACAAGGCAGCACTGGCTGATGCAGATCAGGCAGCCCGGCTGGCCGGAGTGCATAAATACACGGCAGAGCTTTTGCTTTTCCTGTGTCTTACAAAGCGGCTGAAGGTCTATTATCAGGCGGCGGGAATTGAGGAAGAAATCTGGCATGATTCCTGTATGGATCTGCACTGGAAGCTGATGGAGTGCAAAAAGGTATATGGCATCTGGGGCAGTTTTGTAGCGTTCTGGTTTCCGGGCTTTTTTGAACTGAGACTGTTTGCGCTGGGCAGACTGCAGTTTGAATTGATCGATTTTCCGAAAAGCTATGAAAAGACAGGACGAAAAATACCGGAAGGCGTGACGAAAGCCATTAATGTGCACATTCCTTCCTGCGGAAAGCTTAATATGGACGAATGTCGTGCTTCTTATAAAAAAGCGGCACAGTTTTTTGCGGATGCTTTTCCGGGGGATAAAGTGGTGTTTTACTGCTGGTCGTGGCTGCTTTTTGAGCCGCAGAGAAGCTTTTTGAATGCGGATTCCGGCATTGTAAAATTCATGAACGATTTTGATATTTACCGTACGGGTGAACAAAACGGCGATCTGTGGCGGATTTTTGACAGAGAGTATGATGGAGATCCGGCCAGTCTTCCGGAGAATACGAGCCTGCAGCGGGCGTATAAAAACTGGCTGAAATCCGGAAAAAGTGCCGGCTTCGGAGAGGGAATTTTTGAATTTTCAAAGATACAACAAAAATAAAATGAAATAGTGACAATCCAAAAACCTTGATTTTTCGGGAAAAAGTGGCTATTTTAGACAATATTGTATAAAAAAATATGCAGAAAATAGTCGTATCGGCTGTTGCGACTTTGGAAAACCATGGTATAATTAGAACGTTGCGGTGCGCCTATACAGGCGTTGACCGCGTGTCGGAATAACAAGGAGGAGAAACGAATGTTACAGAAAGCATCTATCAAGTTTGATAAAGAGCTTTTTAAAAGAAGTGTCATTGCCAATGTGAAGACTCTTTACAGAAAGACGCTGGAAGAGGCAACACAGCAGCAGATCTTTCAGGCTGTTTCCTACGCGATCAAGGACGTCATCGTGGATAACTGGATGATTACGCAGAAGGAATATGAGAAACAGGATCCCAAGATGGTTTACTATATGTCCATGGAATTCCTGATGGGCCGTGCTCTGGGCAATAACATGATTAACCTTCAGGCTTATGACAGTGTGAAGGAAGCGCTGGAAGAACTTGGCCTTGACATTAACGTAATTGAGGATCAAGAACCCGATGCAGCGCTGGGTAACGGCGGTCTGGGCCGTCTGGCTGCATGTTTTCTGGATTCCCTGGCAAGCCTTGGCTACGCTGCTTATGGCTGCGGTATCCGTTATCGTTACGGTATGTTCAAACAGGAAATCCGTGATGGATATCAGGTTGAAGTGCCGGATAACTGGCTGGTTGACGGCAATCCTTTCGAACTGCGCCGTCCCGAATACGCAAAGATCATCAAATTCGGCGGTTGGGTGAACGCATATGTGGACCAGAACGGCCGTACAGTTTTCAAGCAGGAAGGTTATCAGTCTGTTAAGGCAATCCCTTATGATATGCCCATCGTTGGTTACGGCAACGGCATTGTAAATACCCTGCGTATCTGGGATGCAGAGCCTGTTGAGTGCTTCAGCCTGGATTCTTTTGACAAGGGTGATTACCAGAAGGCTGTTGAACAGGAGAACCTGGCAAGAAACATTGTAGAAGTACTTTACCCCAATGACAATCACTATGCAGGTAAAGAGCTGCGTTTAAAACAGCAGTACTTCTTTATTTCCGCTTCTGTACAGGAAGCTGTTGCGAAGTACATGAGAAATCATGACGACATCCGCAGGTTCCATGAGAAGGTTACCTTCCAGCTCAACGATACTCATCCTACAGTTGCTGTAGCTGAGTTAATGCGTGTGCTGATGGACGACTTCTATCTGACATGGGACGAAGCATGGGAAGTTACCACAAAGACCTGTGCTTACACAAACCATACCATCATGGCCGAAGCTCTGGAAAAATGGCCGATTGAACTGTTTTCCAGACTGCTTCCCAGAATTTATCAGATCGTGGAAGAGATCAACAGAAGATTCATCCAGCAGATCCAGCAGAGATATCCCGGCAACCAGGAAAAGGTTCGCAAAATGGCGATCATCTATGACGGACAGGTGAAGATGGCTCATCTGGCAATTGCAGCAGGCTATTCCGTAAACGGTGTGGCAAGGCTGCATACCGAAATTTTAAAGAATCAGGAATTAAAAGATTTCTATGAAATGATGCCTGAAAAGTTCAACAACAAGACAAACGGCATTACGCAGAGAAGATTTTTACTGCATGGCAACCCGCTTCTTGCAGAATGGGTTACTGCCCATGTAGGCAATGACTGGATCACAGACCTGCCCAGGATCTCCAAGCTGCGCGTATACGCAGATGATGAGAAGGCACAGCAGGAATTCATGAACATCAAATACCAGAATAAGGTTCGTCTTGCTGACTACATTCTGGAGCACAATGGCATTGAAGTGGATCCCCGTTCCATCTTCGATGTACAGGTTAAGCGCCTGCATGAGTATAAGCGTCAGCTGTTAAACATTCTGCACGTTATGTATCTGTACAACGAACTGAAGGATCATCCGGAAATGGATTTCTATCCCAGAACTTTCATCTTCGGTGCTAAGGCTGCAGCCGGCTATCGCAATGCGAAGCTGACAATCAAGCTGATCAACTCCGTTGCAGATGTTGTGAACAATGATCCTGTTATCAACGGCAGAATTAAGGTTGTGTTTATTGAAAACTATCGTGTTTCCAATGCAGAGTGGATTTTTGCGGCAGCGGATGTTTCCGAGCAGATTTCCACAGCAAGTAAGGAAGCTTCCGGTACAGGCAACATGAAGTTCATGTTAAACGGTGCCCTTACACTGGGAACCATGGACGGTGCAAACGTGGAAATCGTGGAAGAGGTTGGACAGGAGCATGCATTCATCTTTGGTCTGAGCTCCGATCAGGTTATCCACTATGAGAACTTTGGCGGCTATAACCCGATGGATATCTTCAACAACGACCAGGATATCCGCCGCGTGCTGATGCAGCTGATCAACGGAACCTATTCCCGTGATACAGAGCTGTTCCGTCCGCTGTATAACTCTCTGCTCAATACCCAGAGCACATCCAAGGCAGATACATACTTCATTCTGGCTGACTTCAAGGCATATGCAGAAGCACAGCGCCGCGTGGAAGCTGCTTACAGAGATGAGAAGAACTGGGCGAAGAGCGCAATCCTGAATGTGGCAAGCTCCGGCAAGTTTACATCAGACCGTACCATCCAGGAGTATGTGGACCAGATCTGGCATCTTGATAAGGTTGTTCTTCCCAAGAAAGAAGAAAAGACAAAATAATTGTGTTGTAGCGTATTAAGAAACGTCTGGCAGTTAATGCCGGACGTTTTTTTATGCCATAGGAAAGTCCTACGGACTTCCTATGGCATAAAAAAGCCGCTCCGCGGGGATGCGTACTCGCGCGCGGCGAAATATGTCGCTTACGCGACCGCGCTCGACGCCAAGTGCGCGTAAAACGCGCACTATTTTTATAAAATTTTTACATATTTCTGCTAATTCTTATATTAATAAGACGTCTTCTGAGTGATAAAATATTGATAACTATTGTATAGTTTTATATAAAGACAGGAGGAAATCAGGATGAAAAGAGGATGTGGACGGCTGTTGGCCTTTGCAGTCAGTATAGCATTGGCAGTGAGCACTCCGATGCAGGTTTTTGCAGAGACGACAGCAACTTCTACAATTAGCACGCAAACATCAACGGACGTTCCGGATGCCGGGAAAACTTCTGGTGTAAATATAATTTCATCGCAGGAAGAATCTTCGTCGCAGGAAGAAAGCCCTGCACAGGAAGAATCTCCATCGCAGGAAGAAAGCCCCGTACAGGAAGAATCCCCGTTGCAGGAAGAAAGCCCTGTACAGGAAGAATCCCCTGCGCAGAGTGAAAGCCCGATACTGGAGGAAAGCCCTGAAGTGACGAGTCAACTTCTTGGCGCAGGCTGGTCTTTAAGGTCCGGGGCAGAACCTTCTTCGGAAGCAACGGGAGCGACCGTGGAACTGGTGGACGGCAGCGGAATTGATATCACGAAGGACCTGGATTTAAAGGTTACCGGCATCCAGCTGCGGACTCCCTCGGGAGAATATCTGGATACCGGCAAGGAAGCGGGCACCTATGAGCCCGGACGGGATTACAGCGCGGAGGATGATGTGAGTAAATATTCCTCCATCATCTGGGAAGTGACAGTGAGCATCAGTTCCAACAGCGGGTTGAAGTATGCGCTGGATACGCTTTCACTGGTGTCTGTTTACGGAGAGGATCTTGCATACATCACAGATATCAGTACCGGAGAGAAAAAGGGAAATACATATATTACAACACAGTCCGTAAACAATGTGGATTCCACTTCTGTTGTAACATTTACGGTAACTGCGGAAAAAATTGAGGAAATTTTATATAATACCCAGATTGCTCCCCGTATTCGTATTCTTTCCACAAAAGGGGATATGACGGCAAAATCCGCTGCGGTAGAGCTCCCGCCGGTGCGTCTTACAAGCCAGGGAAAAATTGAAGCTGTTTTAAGCGGAAAGGGCTATTCCGTTGTTAATGAAAACACCGTAAACGGCAGTTTTTGTATTGATTTTACGACGGGAAATATGACAAATCAGTACGGTCTGTCAGACGCTCCTGTTTTTGACGGTTTTACAGCAAAAGTACAGCTGAGATATGAAAACGACGGACTGCAGGAAGAATTGAAGAATGTGGAAATCACCGGCGTGGAATATGATGGGAAAGAGCTGGATGAGAGCGAATATTCTTATGATCCTGATACAGGCATTGTGACAGTATCTTTAAGCGGAGTGACTGACTATACCAAACAGGTCATAATCAGCTATACAGCAGACAATGTGAAAGATATTAAGACCGGAGATACCATAACAATGGTGGGCGAGTGGGCTGCTGAAAATCCGGTGGTATATACCAATTTTACCAATGAGGAGCTTTTTTTACAGTCTGAATCGGGAAGCTTCAGAGGAGAACGGTACATTGATATGGGAAGCGGCTACGACCTTCGTGAGGTTATCAGTGTGGATAGCTCTGAGGCATCTTATGGGAAGCTTAATGTCAGTCAGATCCTGGAAACAAAGCAGTATGAAGAAATTTTGTTTACCGGAAATACGGTGCTGACCGAGCTGCTTGACAGTAACTATTACGATTATGACACGGAATCTGTGCCGCAGGTTCAATTTTCTTATGATGAAAACAGCGCTGATGTTACAGGTATTACGGATATTTATTATGCATACCTGTCAGAGGAAGTGACTGCAAATCAGGATGCTTTAAACGCTGCAATGAAACATTTGACGGAAAAAGCGCAGAAGGGTGATTTTTCCGGGCTGTATCGTGCAGACGATCTTTCAGACGGCATGATCCCGGGAACAGAAAATCGTCCTGATGTCAGGATTGCAGTTGTAAAGAATGTCAAGGATATCGCAAAAGATTATGCTGGCTATAGCAGTAGTCTTGTTGTAAAGGATGTTCTGAAACTTTATGAGACAGAGCGTCTGATGAAGCTGAGTGAACAGCAGGTTAATGAAGAATCAAGCGTTTACAGCTATTTTAGCGTCCCTACCACCTACAGCGATACAGCAGTGGCTTACGCGGCGGTAGGAAATAACCTTCATGCGAACGGCGGCACCGGATGTGTGGACGAGTTTGTAACGGGAGATGACGGCAGGGTTTATCTGCATGGCGGAACAATTCTCTACTCCGGCAATCCCACATTCGGACGATTGGGCAACACCAGCACAACCCGTGCGGATTTTGAATGCTATAAGTTTACACACATTTTATACAGCAGCCTGCTGCGCAATCCGAAAACGGAAAGTTATCTTGATACTGTTTATCAGTATACGCAGGATTATGTGCTTGGCCTGAAGGCGGACCGCAGCGACTATCTGGAGGAATATACCGGAAATGATAAGGTGACGGACGGCACCTGGGTATATCTGGATGCCGGAACAGAAGTGACTTTCTATATGAATGATGTCATGAAATCCTACATGTTCCGCAACGGTCAGCCTTACATGGTGGATAAGAACGGAACAAAAACGGAGCTGACAATTGGAAAGGAAACAGTTGATCAGATTACGGTTGTGATTCCCCAGGGCGGACTGAATTTTGATGCCGAGGAAGGCGAAAGCGGTATTTATGTGCCGGTTCGATTCATCAATCCCTGGTCGGAGCAGTCCACTAACGTACCCTATGAAAATAAAAACTGGGATAAAAGTGCGACCAGTCTGGACGGCGGCGATTTTGAGGTAAAGATTACGGCGGCTACACCGCTGTTTGACCTGCAGTTATATGAGGGGGATTTCGTTCTGAGCCGTGTCACCACTTCCAATGCGATTTTGTATGAAAAGAGCGAGTACTGGTATGCCAGACCGGAAGACGGAAGAAATGAAATCGACTATATTGCACGTGTATATAACAGCAGTGACAGCGAAACGGATGAGGGCTATCCGCTGACCTTAAATGCGCTGATTGGAACTTCTCAGGGAAAATATAATTTTATTGAATCCAATGCGAAGGAAAATACAAAAACCTATATTGTCGATATTTCCGTTAAGTCGAAAGATACCCGGCTCTGGTATCTGACAGAGGAAGCCTATAATGCTTTGAAGGAAAATGAAAAAGAGTTGCTGGATAAACTGTCAAAGAACGTTGTGGAAGAGGACAGCGGTGAATTCAGCACCAGTTATATTGACTATTTTTCCGATACGGTAAAACTGGAAGAGCTTGGCTGGACAAAATATGATCCGGATAATGCAGGAGACCTGAAGAATAAAAAGATCGTGATGCTTGGCGTTGAAGCTGAGAATGTGGGACAGGGCGAATGTCTGAATGTGGAATACACGGTAAGCTTTGACCGCAGCAGCATTGACAAAATTTATGTAAATGATGCGCAGTTTAACTATACCGCATATACACCGATTGAAGGCCAAATAACGGCGCCCGGCAGTTCCAAGTCCAATATCGTGACTGCGACCATGTCCACCGGCGGCGGATTTGACGGAATTACCAAGGCCATTTTGCCGGAGGAAAAGGAAACAAAAAGTTATGACGGCGAAAAACGTATTACAGATCCCGATTATCCTCAGACTTCTTATCAGATGGAAGAGGACGAAGAGGTTTATTATGCGCTGACCGCTTCCTTCGGCAAAGATGTGAGTCTGTACGAAGGAAATCGTGTGACCATCACGGATACCCTCAATGAAGCGCTGGTGCTTTCCGGCTATGACAGCAGTGCTTCCGAATCGGAGCGAAATGAGGCCATCGAGCGGGTGGAAGTATGGCATGGAGAAGACATTTCTTCCCTGAAAAAGCTGGATACCGGGAAATATACAGTGACTTATGATCTGCAGACGAAGAAGCTCACCGTAGATCTGACAAAGCCGGAAAATGAGGATTGGTATCAGTATCTGGCGGAAACGAAGGTGGAGGTCCGCTTCCCGGTTGTTCTGGATAAGAAGGATAATCCGAAAGCTGTAGCGGAATATGCGCACAAGTTTATTCCCAATACAGCCAATATTACAATTGTCTATTCCGGTTCCAGCAGGAAAGACTATGGTTCAAATGAAGTGTATTTAAATTACACAGGTTCCATCGATCCTGAGGTGACCAAGGTTGTGGACGGATCCTCCACAAACATTAAAGTAAATGAAAAGGAACAGTATTTTACTTTTGAAGTGGATTATAATATCCAGAATCCGGAAGGTCTGGATGATATGGTCGCAATTTACATCCGCGATATCATCAATCCGCTGTTCCATGTAAAGGACTACTCTCTTGCGCGCCAGATAAACGGCAGTTATGTAACGCTGGCATCAGGCGAGGACTACACAGATGAATCCAATTTCATAAAGAAAAAAAGAGGAGAAGAAACTCCGGGAATTGAAGGCTACAGTGAAGATGAAAAACTGGGCGGCGGAACGATTCTTCTGCTTTTGAAACCTGATGAAGACAAGGATGGAAAAGAAAACGGCTACAGCAGTTACGAAAACGCACATTTCCGCCTGACTGTAACAGCACGAATCCGGGAAGATGCGACCTATGAGGAATTGAAAGATTATTATGGAGATTTGATTCCCGGCGCGCCGCTGGGGTCCATCCGAATCACAACCGCAGAACAGATTGCGAAGATCGGCAATGATGACGACTATCCGACAGATGCGAGCTATGTTCTGGACAAGGATATTGATATGTCCGGGTATGAGCCGGGCTCGGCAAAACTGGACGGCGGGAAGTTCTATGGAAACGGTTATACGCTTTATGACCTGCAGGGAAGTTTGTTTGGTACCCTGAAAAATTCCATGGTGGTGCAGGTGGTTGCGGAAGACGGAAGCAGCAATCAGCCGTTTATGGCACAAGACAGTGAAAATTGTGAATTTTACAGCTGCAAGGTGAGCGGTTCCATTGATACGACTGGAAACGACATCGAAGCGGTAGGCGGTCTGAGTGGAAGGGATAAAGGTTCTTCATTCTATAACTGCGAAACTGATGTAACCATTATTCTGGGAAGTCATGTTTATGCGGGTGGATTTGCCGGTTATATGGATGGAAGTATCGCAGAAAACTGCCGTGTATCCGCAGTCATAGTCATTAGCACGAAGAATATCGTTGGAAACTGGATGGGCGGTTTTGCAGGTGAAATAAGTCAGACTCAGATATCAAAATGTCTGGTGTCTCTGGATATGGATGTGAGCGTAAGCGGGGCGCATTCATCTGCCGGATTTGTTGGCAGAGCTTCCTTTGCGGAGCTTACAGATTGTACGGTAATGGGTGAAATGTATGCTTATCATCCGTCGAATGGTGAGGATGCAGGATTCGTAGGATATACGGATAATACAGTTTATATCCGATGTGTTACAACGGTAGAACAGGAGACTGATGGTGTAGGATGGCTGGGCGGATTTGTTTCCATTTTGCAGGGAAATAATCAGTTTTATTTCTGTGAGGCACGACATGATATCATTGCCCGGAGAGTGGATGGTTCCGATCCGATTGGCGGTTTTGCCGGCTATAGCGGTAATAATGAGATTATGCAGGATTGCTGCTTTGTGGGAAATATTATCCTGACCAACTGCCAATGTGGATATACCGGCGGTTTTCTGGGGGATAACAGAGATATTCAGGCAGAGAGATGTTATGCTGACGGAAATATTATTTTGGATGAGACTTCAGTTATGTCAAGTCAGTTGTCCGGTTTTGGAAGTGCAGGATCCGACAGCAGTCTGACTGACTGTTATACGTGGATGGATATTAGTAAAACAAACAGCAGCAGCGGAGTGAAAACTTTCGGAACAGCAAAAACGCTTACAAACTGCTATAGCTGGAATAAGATTGGAACTGAGGCAACTGTATATGAGTTTGCAGCGGGAACTATGGTAAACTGCTATCAGGGCGTGGAAATGGTAGATTCTGGAGCACAGCCGGATGTATCAGGTGCGTTAACACATTATACGTACGAAGACATGAAAGGAGATTCTCAGACCGTAAAAGAGCGTTATGCCGGCTTCTTTGGCCGCGAAAAGGAAATCTGGCTTGCCCAGGCGGATACTGCCCCGATTTTTGCAGCATCTCGGTCTTCTTCTGATTCCGGTGATCAGCCCGGTGTGAACGCAGATATTCCGGACGGAATTCCCAACACCGGCAGTCTTATCCTGAAGCCGCAGGAGGGCGAAGAAAAGGAGGAAGAATCCAATACAGTAGGTGTTTTGCCTCCTGAACCGGGCTATATATTCGTCTTCCACTATGTGCTGGATGAGGATGGAAACCCTGTAATCGATCCGGACACCACGGTGGTGAATGAGGAAGGACAGAGCGTAAATCTGCCAAAACTGGTTGACGGATTTGAGTACGTGAAAGAAAACGGAGAGGTACAGTTTCGAAAGGACAGAAAGGGAAATACGCTGTATTATGAAGGCATGCCGATTCCGATGGTATCAGCAGCCGGAACGGATTATGCAGCAGAGGCCTATAATAATGGCAATACGCTGCAGGAGAACCTGGGCCTGAATGGTGACAGTTGGAATACCTCACATTTCAGCGGAAGAATTCTGGATGGAAACATCACCGATAAGAGTTACACACAGGACGGAACAGCGGTTAATGATAATTCGATTCCTTATATTTATGTAAAAGGATCCGGCGCGTCATCCGGCACCTATTCCGGAACGCCCGTGGTAATTCATTATTATTACAAGCCGGTTCCCACCAGCTTAAAAGAGCCTGTCAAGACCGTGAATACGCCGGTTTACAGTACGCAGGAAGGAAACCGAAACAGAATTATCACCTACACAATCACAGAATATGTGCCGTCCGGACTGCAGGACAGCTGGCTGAAGATTACGGATACGCTGCCGGATGAGCTGGCAATCACATCCGTTTCGGTGACCGTCGGATCGACAGCCTTTGAAAAGACGGCCGGCACTTCCGGATTTGAAAATTCCGATTATGATGTGATTAAGGTAAATGGTCAGGATGTGGTTGTTGCGTTCAGCAATGGAACTGAGCAGCATCCAAAGACTTCCACAACTCTGACGCAGATCATGGGCAATAACCTCGTCATCACCATTACAGCAACCGTAAATGCAGATGCAGAGGGCGATATCCTCAATACAGCGCATCTGGAGGCAGAAAAATACGGGTCGGCAGACAGCAATACCGTAATCAGCGTTCCATCGCCTGAAAAGTATGTGAAGGAGAGCGAAGCGGCGGCAGATTCCACTGCAGATTACGAACTGTCCGGTGAAAAATTATATGCGCCGTATGTTTACACGGTATACTATAAAGTGCCCAGCACCGCAAACTACGCTGTTGTAACAGATCGGATTGATAACTATCTTGTGCTGGAATCTTACAGACTGGAAAAACTGGATGATGCCGGAATGGTATCCGGAGACCCCATTGCCAAAGCAGAAGCTGTAAAAGAAAAGCCTTTGGAACAGGAGATTAAGATCAGTATTCCAAAAGCAGCTTTTGCAGCAGCACAGGAAAGTACATCGCCGACTTCTGCAGTGTTCAGACTGACGGTGTATGCGAAACTGAGAGATGATTTGACGCTGGAAGAAAAGCAGAGCCTGATTTACGGACGATATGGGCAGAACGGAAAGATTCCCAACACTTCTACTTTGAATGTCGGAAACGATTATGACAGTAATACGGTGTATGTGGTACCGCAGTTTCCTGTGGACGGAACCATCGGTATCCATGCTGCCAAGAAAGTGAAGACTACGGATGGATCCACCTATACGATTCATGCCGGTGATTTCACCGCAGAACTGATTCAGACGGACAAAGACGGCAAGCAGGTAAAAGCGTTTACGCCTGTCACGGCATCTGTGGATGAAAGGGGCGTGTTCAGCTTCACCGAGATTAAGTTCAGCAGTGAAGGCACTTACTATTTTGAAATCCGGGAGCTTACAACCAATGCAGCCGGACAGACCATTGAAGGAATGGAATATGATTCGTCTGTTTATAAAGTGGCCATCGAGGTATTCGCGGATAATACCTACCAGCAGACGGTGATTCGTGTGGCAAACGGTAAAGAGGAAAGCGCAGATGCGGTGAGCTTCACCAACTCTTATACAACGCCGAAAACGGAGCCGGGAGACGATCCTGATCCTGACGATCCCGATGTACCTGGCCCCGACGATCCTGATGAACCTGGTCCCGACGATCCCGATGTACCTGGTCCCGACGATCCCGATGAACGTCCCAATCCTGACAGTCCCGGACATGACAGCTCCGTATCCGATGTTTCCAAACCGGAGAAAAAGCAAGAGCCTGTAGAGGCAGTCGTGCTGCCGACGGAGTATGAGCCTGTCGGTACTGTCGCTGAAAAGCTGGCCGAAGCCGTTATGGGCATGCGAAGGGTGCTGGGAGCCAGAACCTCGGATACAACAACGCCGATAGCCATACCTCTGGCAGCGCTGGCATTAGCAGCTGCTGTAATTGGAATGATAGTGCGGCGGAATAAAAAACAGTAAATAAATGAAAAAATCCTCTTTTGCATATGTTGCAGAAGGGGATTTTTCTTTCTGACAGATCAGCAGTGTGATTGACAGTGCTATTCTGTTAAGCGACATCCTAAAATACGCTCCTCAGCCTTGCTTCTCAAAATATTTCGCCGGCGTGGTATTTTTGTATTTTTTAAAAAGCTTGATGAAGTAGCTGGTATTTTCAAAGCCGCACTCTTTGGCGATCACATTGACGGGCGCTCCCGTCGTTTCCAGCATATGACAGGCCTGGTAGACGCGGTAAGTATTCAAATAATCCACCACAGTGGTTCCGGTGGAATGTTTGAACAGGCGGCACAGGGACTGCTTGGACATGGATACCCGGTCAGCCATATCCTGCAGGGAGATTTTGTGCGTATAGTTTTCGTGGATGTATTCGATGGTGCTGTTCACAGCAGCCGCCATCCTGGACGTAAGGTTGGAATCCTTTGGGGTTCCTTCCGTATACAGGCGGTTTTCAAGGATGATGGAGAGCAGCGTAAGCAAAGCGGCGTGGATGCCGATTTCATAGCCATAGTTCCTGGAAAGAAAGCACCGGTATATGCGCTCTAACTGCGCGCTGACTTCTTTGCCGCAATCGCTGTCGGCAGCATAAAAACTGTGGGGAAGGAAGCGGCCGCATTTGATATTTCTGTAATATTCATTCACCATGCCGGGGACGCCATAAAAAGCATCCGGTTCAAAAACAACGGACATCAGCGTACAGCCCTCACTGTTTTCCGATATGCCGAAGTGGAACTGACCGGCATTGACAAAAATGCCGTCACCTGCTTTTGCGTGATATCTGGCATCGCCGATGGTAAAAATGCCGTCGCCGCGGATGATGTAAATCCACTGCCATTCCGTGTGCCAGTGACCGTGCAGAACGGTTCCGGGCGCAGCATGGCTGTTGATATAATAGCCGATGGGGAACAGAGAGGTTCCCCTTTTTTGTATTTCCTGTAACTGACTGTATTCGTTGTGATCCAAAATTCGCACGCTCCTGAAAAAATACTTAATTTCATTTTATAGCTGGCTGAAAAAAAGTCAATAGCGCTCCGGTAAAATAAGGTAATATAATTGCATGGAATGTTAATATAATTGTATTAAAGGGGAATATAAGAAAATAAAAGCTATAATAAAGGATAAAATAGTTGCATGATACGATTGGAATGATATAATGAAGAAGATGAGATAAAGGATGCTGATTGGGAATAGAGAAGAGTAAAGTGAACCCCTTGTCAAGGACACGTCCCCATTTTTTTACAAGCTTTTTCCAGTCAGTGCTGCTGGCAGTTCTTTTGTTACTATATAATGATAGTACTCATTAGGTGACATCCATTGAAGGATGGTCTGATATCGGTCATTGTTGTAATACTCCATCCAGTCATCGACTCTCTCTTTAACATCCTT
>JAFUMV010000076.1 GCA_017482485.1 Lachnospiraceae bacterium | reverse complement strand
TTCGAAGGGGTGAGCAGCTGTTTTGAATTATATGTAAATGACACTTATGTGGGGATGAGCCGGGGATCCCACCTGCAGGCGGAATTTGATATCACTCCCTTTGTGCATGAAAAGGAAAACACGGTGACTGTTGTCGTGTATACCTATAATGTGGAAAGTTATCTGGAAGATCAGGATTTCTTCCGATTCCATGGGATTTTCCGGGATGTGTATCTGTTAAAACGTCCTGAAAATCACATCCGGGATCTGGAGATTAAAGCGGATATCCAAACAGGGATTGCGGTGAAAGCTACTTACAAAAAACAGGAGCTCCCCTTGGAGATCACTTTCTTTTCCCCGGAAGGTACAGTGCTTGAGAAGATTGAAAATCCCAGGCTGTGGAGTGCGGAAACCCCCAATCTTTATGGAGTGCTGATCCGCTGCGGCGAGGAGTACATCTATAAAAAGACCGGTTTCAGAACAATTTCCGCTTCTGAAAAAGGAGAACTTTTGATCAATGGTGTGTCGGTAAAATTAAAAGGTGTGAATCGCCATGATTCCCATCCGAAATATGGCTATTGTACTTCATATGAGGATATGGAAAAGGATATTCTGCTCATGAAGCAGCACAATATCAACTGTGTGCGCACCTCTCATTATCCGAATCATCCGGAATTTTTAGAGCTGTGTGATAAACACGGCCTTTATGTCATCGATGAATGTGATCAGGAAACCCATGGTGTAGAGAATGCTTTTGGACTGTGTTCTCTGGCATCCATTGATGAAATGGCGGATAATCCGGTGTGGCTGCCGTCTTACATGGACAGAATGCAGCGCATGGTGGAGCGGGATAAAAACGCGCCGAGCATTATTTTCTGGTCTTTGGGAAATGAAGGACAGTTTGGAAAAAATCATATGAAAATGTCCGAGTGGACAAAACAGCGGGATAACACCAGACTGATTCATTATGAAAGAACTGCTTTTCCGAATAAGGCATATGGGGCAGACCAGATGCCGATTCACCCCTGTGTGGATGTGATCAGCAGAATGTACACTTCTTTGGAAAATGTGGAAATTCAGGGAAATCTCACAGCTGATAAACGCCCCTATTTTTTGGCGGAATACGGGCATGCAATGGGGCTTGGTCCCGGAGAATTAAAAGATTACTGGGACCTGTTTTACCAATATCCGCGACTGATCGGCGGCTGTATCTGGGAATGGTGCGACCATGCTGTGGAAAAAGAGCTGCCTGATGGAAAAATCGGCTATCTGTATGGCGGAGATCATGGGGAGTTTCCTCACGACGGCAATTTCTGCTGTGACGGACTTGTTTTCCCGGACAGAACTCCTTCCACCGGACTTTTGGAATACAAAAAGGTGATCGAGCCGTTAAAGGTGGAATGTGTGGACATCAGGGAAGGAAGATTCCTTTTCACCAACAGATTCGATTTTTTGAATCTTTCGGAAATGAAATTTTCCTGCAAAGTGATCAAAGACCGGGATTGCGTGGAAGAATTTGATTTTTCTGTAAATCTTGCACCTCATGAACAGAAAGAGGTGAAGCTGAATTATTCCATGCCCGAAGCGGCCGGGGATGGGGCATTTGTTGAAATCCATATGGATACGGCAAAGGCATATTCCTGGTGTGAAAAAGGACATAATCTGGCCTGGGCACAGTTTGTACTGCCTGTCGCGCCTGTGGAAAAGAAGCAGGAAGCTCTGCAGAAGATAGAAGTCATAGAGGAGAAAAGGTTTGTTAAAATAACAGCGCCTGAATTTTCCTGCACCTTTGACAAGGCCCGAGGAATGCTGGTTTCTTATAAGAAAAAAGAGCGGGAGCTGCTGAAGCGTCCCTGCGATATCCTCCTCTGGAGAGCGCTGACGGATAATGATATCAAAATGAAGGAAATCTGGATTAACGAACACTTCCATAAGACATTTTTTAAGCCTCGGACGTGGGAAGTGTGTCAGAAGGAAAAAGAGGCTGTTATCCGTTTTAACGGCGCGTTGGGCGCAAACAGCAGGCTGCCTGTTTTTGATGTTACAGTGACCTATACGGTGAATTCTGACAGAATTTCCGTGAAGCTGGATGCACTCAAAAACAGTAAGTTAAAGGGACTGAATCGTTCTTCTTCCGAGGAAACAGATCTGGATCTGAAACTGAAAACGGAAATTGGCGAGGTCCCCCGGTTTGGTATGCGGTTTGCGCTGGATTCTCAACTGGAGCAGCTTGCATACTTCGGAAAAGGAAACCGGGAATGCTATATTGATTATCAGGAACACGCAAAAATGGGAATCTGGAAAAGCACGGTAACCGAAGAATATGAACCCTATATCAGACCCCAGGAATGCGGCAATCATGTCAATGTAAAATGGGTAACTCTTTCGGATGCGGAGAAAATCACTTTCCGGGCGGAACATCCCTTTGAATTTTCCGCTCTGCACTATACGGTGGAAGAGCTGGACGAAAAGGCACACGCTTTTGAGCTGGAAGACTCCGGCACAACGGAACTGATTATTTCCTTTAAAAACAGAGGAATCGGCTCCGGCAGCTGCGGACCGATGCTGAGCGAAAAGTATCAGGTGCGGGATAAGGAAATTCATTTTGGTTTTGATATTTGTTAATGACATATCTGGATGCCGATAGCTTTTGAAACCGGCATCATATCATAAAAAAGCTTATTGTGATTCTCAAAAGAGGGCATCATAATAAGCTTTTTTTTGTTACGGGACGGACTCCGTCGTACTGGCGTGCTGCAAAATACTGTTTTTACGATCTTATTTTACATAGTATTTACATAAGATTTGCTGCAATATGCTAGATTATGCTGCAAAATCAGTATATAATCAGAATACAAACAGCAAAAACAAGCAAAAATACAGCAAAAAGAATAAACGGAGGAAAATATGGAAAAAGGAATTCAAATGGTTGTTTTTGATTGGGCCGGTACGACAGTAGACTACGGCTCCAGTGCACCGGCAGAGGTTTTTGCGCGGATTTTTCGATCGGAGGGAATTCATTTCACACGAAACGAAATCAATGGCCCCATGGGAATGGAAAAAAAGGCGCACATCCGCGCACTGCTTTCTCTGGAAACCGGCTCAAAGCAGTGGGAAGAGATTCACGGAACGAAATGGACAGAGGAAGATGTAGAAAGACTTTATGAAAAGTTTGAAGAAGAGCTGTTTCGTGTGGTGGCAGAATACAGCACCCCGATTCCGGGTGTGGTAGAGACAGTAAATGAACTTCGCAGACAGGGCATTAAGATCGGCTCCACCACCGGATACAACGCACAGATGATGAAGCAGGTACTGCCCAAAGCGTTGCAGGAAGGTTATCAGGCAGACTGTGTGGTAACCCCTGATGTGACGGGAATGGGACGGCCCACACCCTTTATGCTTTTTGAATGCATGAGGCAGCTGAAGGTGTATCCGGCAAACCGGGTGGTAAAAGTCGGTGATACCGTGGTGGACATGCAGGAAGGAAAAAATGCAGGAGCATGTAGCATCGGCATTCTGACCGGATCCAATCTGCTGGGACTGACACAGGAAGAATATGAAGCGATGGAGCCGGAAGAATTAAAGCGCAGAAAAATGGAAACAAAGAAAAAATATCTGGAAGCGGGTGCTGATATGGTAATTGATTCCATCACAGAACTTCCGGCTGCGATTGCTAAACTCAATCAGAGAATGTGAGGCAAAGGTGGTATAGACTTATGGATAATTTTGGCGGATTTTGTCCGGTGGAAATACACTGGACATCAAAGCAGGAGATGATTGACAGACTCTGCGGATACGAAAAAGGCAGCAATACAGTTCTGTTTTTGGATGCAAGTCTGGCAGCAGCGCTTACATTAGAAGAGCTGATCGAAAAGCTCAGACAGCGCTATTCTTTTACATGGATAAAGAAAATCAGCGCAAACCCTACGCAGCAGGATGTGCTGGAGGCCCTTGAATGCGCCGGAAGGAGCAAACCGGACCGTCTGATCGCAATCGGCGGCGGAAGTACGATGGATCTGGCAAAGGCGTTCTGTGCTTTGTACGGTGATTATGCAAAGGGAGGTCTTACGGTAGAAGGGATAACAGAGATTATCCGACAGAAATCCTATTGCGGAAAAGAACACGGAATCAGCCTGATTACAGTGGCAACAACAGCCGGTACCGGATCAGAACTGACAAAGTGGGCAACGATTTGGGACGTGGACAAAAAAGCGAAATTTTCTGTGGATGACAGCTCCCTCTATGCCACGGAGACACTGGTGACACCGGAACTGTTATATCATTCCCCCAACCGTCTTGTTCTGTCGACCGGTCTGGATGCCTTCTGTCAGGCGCTGGAATCCTTCTGGGCAAAACCGGCAACTCCGGTAAGCCGGGCTGTGTCCGTTACAGCGATGGAAACCATTGTGAAACATTTAAAAAATGCGCTGTGGGCGGCAGGAGATGAGAAATATGCGGCAAGAGACGGCATGCTCCTGGGTTCCACCCTGGCTGGAATTGCCTTTTCCAATACAAGAACAACAGCTTGTCATTCCATCTCGTATCCTTTGACGATGTCGTTTGGGGTAGAACATGGATTTGCGTGTGCGCTCACACTGAATGAAGTGATGAAGCGCAATCGGGATGTAGTTCCTGAAATCGGTGAGCTCATGGAGCATCTGTTCGGTGACAGAGAATGCGGTCTGGAAAAATGGCTGGAGGACGTAACACAGGGAATCCAGAATTTAAAACTTTCCGCTTTTGGAATCCCCGAAACTGCGCTGGCGGGTCTGGCGGAAAGGGCGTTTACGGCGGGACGTATGAATAACAACCCGATCGAATTTCAGAAAGAGGAAGTGGAAGCGATTCTTCATCAAGTTTATTGATTGCCGGGGAGGATATAAGGTGAAAAATAAGAAATCTGGTCTGTTATTGGAAATCTGGAAAGGAAGATATCTGTATCTGCTGCTGCTTCCCCTCTTTTTATGGCTGTGTGTATTTTGTTATATACCTATGGGCGGTATTGTACTTGCCTTTAAAAACTACAAAGCATCCCTTGGTATATGGGGAAGTGAGTGGGTTGGATTTGAGAATTTCAAAAGAATTTTCATCACGCCGGATGCGATGGCGGCAATCAAAAATACTTTTACAGTCAGTTTCGGAAGACTGCTTGTGGAATTTCCCATGGGAATTATTCTGGCAATCATGATTACGGAAATGCCCGGGACCAGGGTAAAAAAGATATATCAGACCGTCTTTAACTTTCCTCATTTTCTGTCATGGATTGTGGTATCAGCCATCCTGACAAACTTCCTGTCCAATCGGGGCGGCATAAATGAGCTGATCGCTGCGCTGGGCGGAGAGCGTATTAATTTTCTGGCAGACAAGGGGCTGTTTCGGCCGATTCTGTATCTGACTTCCAACTGGAAAGAGATGGGATGGTCGGCCATTATCTACATGGCAGCGATTACAGGAATCGATCCCACCCTTTATGATGCCGCAAGCATTGATGGTGCAACCAGATTAAGAAAGATCTGGCATATCACCTTAAGCGGAATCAAATCCACGATTGCCGTCATGTTTATTCTGGAGGTGGGTAACGTGATGAATGCGGGGTTTGATCAGATTTTCAACATGCAGAATGATGTGGTAAAAGGTGTGGCACAGATTCTGGATACCTACGTTTACGACATTACCTTTCAGGGAATTCCCAACTATGGATTTTCAACAGCGGTAGGACTGTTTAAGTCAGTGATTAATTTCATTTTGATCCTTGTAGCCAACAGAACTGTGTACTGGCTGACCGGTGAAAAAATGTATGGCTGACAATGCGCAAGGAGAAATCAACATGAAGCAAACCTTTAAAAAAAGAAAAAAAAGATCCCTGGTGGATATCGTGTGCACAGTGTGTTTGACTATTTTTGCACTGTTGATTATTATACCGTTCTGGAATGCCGTTGTCATTTCGTTGGAGACAGAAACCGCTTATGTACGGTCCCCTTTTTCCTGGTGGCCTGTGGAGTTTACCCTGAGTAATTATGAACATCTTGTGGAAAGCAGTAAACTGCTGCTTTCTGCTTATGGAGCTACCATTAAAATTACGGTGATCGGCACTTTGGGGGGAATGGTAATTATGGTCATGGCAGCTTATGCCTTTTCCAGACAGTTTGCAGGCAAAAAGCCGCTGTTTATGATCATGCTGGTCACCATGTTTTTCAGCGGCGGTATGGTGCCCATGTATATGCATCTGAAGAACCTGAAGATCCTGGATACCCATTTTGCAGTGATCATGCTGCACCTGGTATCCGTTTACAACATTATTATTATGAAAAATGGATTTGAAAGCACGCCGCTTGATTTGCAGGAGGCAGCCATGATTGACGGGGCAAATGACTTAAAAATCTTCGCAACGGTGATGCTGCCGCTGCAGAAACCGCTGATTGCCACGTTTTCTCTGTTTGCGGCGGTAGGACACTGGAATAACTGGTATTGGCCCATGCTGATCATCAACGACATGAATAAGGTGACGCTGCAGCTGTACCTGCGCTACATCATAGCCAGTTCCATTACAACTGCGAGAGAAAGTCTGTCCATGGACGGAGATGCCACCTTTGCAATGGGAATTCAGATGGCATCGGTATTTGTAGTCATTCTGCCAATCATGCTGGTCTATCCCTTTTTGCAGAAATATTTTGTAAAAGGAATGATGGTGGGCGCGGTAAAAATGTAGAAGAAATCCGTATTCGTACGGTTTCTGGCGTTACATAAACGTCTATAAATGATCAAAAGAAAGGAATCACTATGAAGAAATTAATTGCAATGCTGGTATGCTGCGGCATGACCGCATCCATGCTGATCGGATGCGGAAACACTGCAGGAACAGCCAAAGAGACCGAAGCAAAACAGACAGAGGCAACGGAAAATGCAGAAGCGGAAAGCACACTGCAGGAAGTGGCTGAGACATCAGAAAAAACCTATGATGAAAAAATCAGTTTTTCCATGACAAACTTTTGCAGCATCAATAAGACCCTGGAAGAATCTATGTACGTGGATGATCCTTACTACCAGTATATTATGGATAAATTTAATGTAGAGGTAGACTGGTGGGTTTGTGATTCCTCTGCTGTAAAGGAAAAGAACCGTTTGTGGATTAACGGCAATACCATGCCGGATGCGCTTTTCTGGACAGA
>JAFUMV010000075.1 GCA_017482485.1 Lachnospiraceae bacterium | reverse complement strand
GTATGGTGAAAAGAGAATATGATTACGGGAGACATACAGGCATGAAAAGCAGGATAAAACGCATATATGATAATATAACTCAGGTTGCAGATGCTAAAAAAGCATGCATTTTAATTGTAATATTTTTTATAGTCAGCCTTTTGCCTATTGTTTATGTAGGACTTCATAATTATCCCTCCGGAGACGATTATTGGTTTGGTGTTTATACGAATCGAGCCTGGGTAGAAACGGGCTCCATATGGGAAGCGTTGAAGGGCTCCTGGAGAATGGTGGTTCGAATCTATACAGAGTGGCAGGGAACCTGGTTCACATTATTTTTATTTACTTTATCACCTAATATCTTT
This sequence comes from Lachnospiraceae bacterium, assembly GCA_017482485.1. GTDB lineage: Bacteria > Bacillota > Clostridia > Lachnospirales > Lachnospiraceae > Gallintestinimicrobium. The sequence goes on along the minus strand of JAFUMV010000075.1, from coordinate 24,695 downwards.
ATAGAACATGGTTATTATCTCACGGTGTTTATCGGTTTGGGATTACTGACGGGAAGTCTTGGATATTTGCTTCATTTTTATTTGGTGAGGAAGCTGCAATTCAGAAAAGAAGTATTTATTATCATTCTTTGTCTGATCCTGTATCCGTCAATCCAGTATATTCCGCGAACTACATCTGGTATTTTCTGGTTTAATGGTATTATGCACTACTCAGTGCCTTTGCTTTTGGCATGTGTTGCCGTTGTCAACACTCAAAAATTTGTAGAAGGGGGCGGGGTTAAAAATTATCTTGCTTTATTTATTTCATTCATATTATTGGGTGGAGGAAGTTATTTAATGCCAATAGCTGCTTCGTTAGTCGTACTGTTAATTTTATTGCGTCAAATCAAAGTGCGAAAAACAGAAGGACGGAATAAATTAAACATATCTTTTGCTAAAAGAAATTGGTTAATTTTTCTGGCTTTATTTATGGAATGTGTGGGGCTATTGATTAGCTTTCTTGCTCCTGGAAATTCTGTTCGAGGAGGGGAGGAATTTGGAGCAGATATCAATTGGGCAATAAAAACAGTCTGGTACGCTATTGATCGGGGAATTTATCTTGGCATTGATTATTTTGAAAATAATATGATTCTTGTATTAATCTATACAATCTTGTCTGTAATTGTTTGGGGAGAAATGTGGAAAGTAAGTAAAAATATTCGTTTTCGATATCCTTTATTGTTTGTAATTTATACAAACGGTATTTACTGGGCTACTTATACTCCTGAGATATATGCGAGATCGGATGTTTCTGGCGGCGTCCATAATACATATTTTCATGTATTTCTTTTGGTAACTCTTGCCAACATGATTTATGTGCATGGCTGGCTGCAAAATAAAATATATGATTATTGGGATAAAAAAGCAATACAGGAAACTATGACAAACAGTATTTGGTATGGTTGCCGTTTCAAGAAAATCATCGAGATACCACTGCTTATTTTTTTATTTGTTGTATTGTTTGTTGCGGGAAATACTACAGATCTGGTGACCACAAATGATTATTGCGTAGACTATGTTGTTAGTGGTCGTATGGATGAATATGTTCGCATTCGTGAAGAGCAGCACCGGATTTTGTTGGAGGAAGATTCTGAGGATGTGGTAATACCGGAAGCTGGTGATCAATATCCTTTATTGCACATGCCTTTGTCGGAAAATGTGGAGGCAAAACCCAATGTCAATATGGCCGCATTTTATGGAAAGAACAGTGTTAGTGCAGTTCATGCAGAAGAATGATGGACAGTGATCGATGCCCGTTGAGGTCGATGAAACTGTTAAAAGGATAATTCTGACAATTCTGACTATTTTTAAAATTATCGGAACTGTCAGATAATTTGTGCTTTTGTATTTAATTACATATTAATATACAATTATTTTTGCAACATAACATCAAAAAGCAGATAATTCTATAAAACAGTAGAAATTATCTGCTTTTTGAGTGTATACATTATTCAATTGTCATTTAATTATCGCGGCTTATTCCATTTCTTCCCCGCACATCTCTGCCATTTCTTCCACCGACAGCTCCAGCGCTTTCAGCAAAGAACTCAGCGATTCCAACGCGTCCAGTGCATCAGAAGCATCAGAAGCCTCAGAATCCGTCTGAGATTCCGGATGTTCCATCGGTTCTGATGCGGTCTGAGCAGGCTCTTTGCCGGCAGTTTCGGGGGAAACTGCTCTTGCGGCCGCCGCCAGATAATTTGTCAAATGGGAAATATCCCCGTCAGCAGCAATCATTTCATCTTCCGGTTTCATGGCTCTTTCCTTTCCGCCAGTCTTTCAACCAGCTGCTCCACCAGTGCAAGGTCTTCCTCGTAAAGTTCGCTGACTTTATTGCGAATGTTTCTGCGCTGAGCGGTATCATTTTTATCCTGTGTGAAAAATTCCTCAGGAGTCAGGTTAAAATATTCACATAAATCAAAGAAAGCATCAAAGGAAAGCAATGACTTCCCGGAGGTAATGGCCTGAATGTAGGTTTTGGACTTGCCTATTTCCAGAGATAACTGATACTCCGAAATGTTCTTCTCCAGGCGAAGACTGGTAATTTTTTCTCTTAAGTACTGTGAGTAGTTCATGGATTCGTCCTCCTGTGGTAAAATTATAGTCGATTTCGTGCTGCAAAATGACGTTTGAAAATCGTTATATATGAAGTTAATTATATAAAAAGACGAGTATATTTCGTTAGAAACGAATTAAAAACGATTTCACCCTAAAAGAGCAATTCTGCGCCCGGGAACTCTTGTCAAGAATTCGGCGGATTGATATACTGTTACATGTAACGAAGTGAAATGCAGCACGATTAAGCCGGCATTGGCATGCCGGAAAGAATCTTCTGTCCGCAGGGGCGAGGCAGAAGTGAAAAAGCGAGGTAAGTTATGTTGCGAGAACTGGAATATCCTTTTGACAGTGAATATATTCTGATGAAATCAAAAAAATTAAAAAAGGCTCTGCTGGCAGACGGCAGTACCCGGATCCATAAAAAGATCGCGGTGTTGGGTGGTTCCACCACTCATGATATCGTGCGGATTCTGGAGCTTTTTTTATTGAATCAGGGCATTGAGCCGCAGTTTTATGAGTCCGAGTACGGCATGTACTGGGAAGATGCCATGTTTGGAAATGAGGAGTTAAGCAGCTTTGGACCGGATCTGATTTTCATTCATACCAGTCTGCGCAATATTCATACCTTTCCGCAGGTCGGCGCATCGAAGGCAGAAGTGGAGCAGCTTCTGGACAGTGAGTATGGCAGGTATGAGGCAATGTGGCAGAAGCTGGAACAGACCTGGCATTGTCCTGTCATTCAGAACAATTTTGAGTATCCCTATTTTCGCCTGATGGGCAATCAGGACAGTGTTGCATTTCACGGCAGAACGTACTATGTGAATCGGTTAAACGGAAAGTTCGCAGAATATGCGCAGAGCCATCAGAACTTTTTTATCAACGACATCAACTATCAGTCGGCGGTGTACGGGCTGGATCAGTGGTCTGCGCCATTTTACTGGCATATGTACAAATATGCGCTTTGCTTAAATGCAATCCCATGGCTGGCACATAATGTGGCGAATATTGTGAAATCTGTTTACGGAAAAAATAAGAAGTCTCTGGTGCTGGATCTGGACAATACGCTCTGGGGCGGTATTGTGGGAGATGACGGCCCGGAAAATCTGGAAATCGGTCAGGAAACCAATCTGGGTCAGGTTTATGCGGAATTTCAGTCTTACGTGAAGCTGCTGAAGGACTATGGAGTGATGCTCAACGTGGCTTCCAAGAATGAGGAAGAGAATGCGCTGGCAGGTCTGAAACATCCGGCGGGGGTGTTAAAGCCGGAGGATTTCATTTTGATCAAGGCAAACTGGGAGCCAAAGAGCAAAAATATTTTGGAGATCGCATCTCAGATGAATATTCTGCCTGACAGCCTGGTGTTTGCGGACGACAATCCGGCGGAGCGGGAAATCGTGCGGCAGCAGGCATCCGGGGTGACGGCGCCTGAAATCGGAAAGCCTGAGGATTATATCCGGGTGCTTGACCGGGGCGGCTATTTTGAAGTGACCTCACTTTCTGAGGATGACAGAAAAAGAAACGAGATGTACAAGGCGAATCTGGAGCGGGCGAAACAGCAGGCAGCTTTTGCAGACTACAGCGATTATCTGCGTTCCCTGAATATGAAGGGAACCATCAAAGCTTTCGAGCCTCTTTACATGGCCCGAATTGCCCAGCTGACCAACAAGAGCAATCAGTTCAATCTGACCACAAAGCGGTTTACCCAGGCGGAAATTGAGCAGACCGCTGCTGATGAAAATTATATTACTTTGTATGGAAAGCTGGAGGACAAGTTCGGCGACAACGGTGTGGTTTCCGTTGTGATTGGAAGAAAAGACGCAGACGTGCTGCATGTGGATTTGTGGCTCATGAGCTGTCGTGTGTTAAAACGAGACATGGAATTTGCCATGATGGATGCCCTTGCAGAAAAATGTCTGGAGGCAGGCATCCATACCATTTACGGTTACTATTATCCCACTGCAAAAAATGCCATGGTAAAAGAGTTTTATGCATGGCAGGGATTCGAAAAAGTTTCGGAAGATGAGGAGAAAAATACGGTCTGGAAGCTGTCTCTCTCCGATGCTTATGAAAAGAAGAATCATGTGATTGATGTGGAGAATTGAAATGATTCAGAAAGCGATTGGTTTTTTGGTAGTATTTATCCTGTTTCCGGTCTGCATGGGGCTGTTGTGGATGCCGGGGATGAACCGGAAAAAATACCGGATCGATCAGATTTATCTGTCCGGTTTCCTGACAGAACTTGCCGTTTTTCAGCTGATTGCGGTGCCGGTGATGATTTTAAAAGCTCATGGAATGGAAATCCTGGTCATTCTGACGAATGTGATTTGCGGGTTTTTAAGTGCGGCAGGTGTAGGGATCGCCCTGGTCTGCCGGAAAAAGGAGGGCGCTGGTCTGAAAGCTGCAGCGACTAACCTCAAAGGTTTAGGCGCTGACTTAAAAGCCGGTTTTGCTTCTCTTTCCTGGGAGTGCTGGCTTTTCTGGCTGCTGGCAGGCGCTGCGGTGCTTTTTCAGATGTATATGTCCTTTGACCGTGCTTCTTTTGACGGTGATGACGCTTATTATGTGGTGCAGTCCGTCCTGGCGGATCAGACCGGTGTGCTGAATCGGATCAAGCCTTATACAGGTCTGTCCACGGATCTGGATATCCGCCATGCGTTGGCGACTTTGCCGCTGTGGGAGGCCTATGTGGCCCGGATGACCGGCATTCACGCTGCAATTGTAGCGCACACGCTGCTGCCGCTGATTTTGATTCCGCTGACTTATCTGGCCTATTTTGAAGTGGGAAGAAAGCTTTTTGAGGAAAAGAATGTGAAGCTTCCGATTTTTATGGTGCTTGTGAGCATCATGCAGATCTGGGGAAACAGCTCCATATATACAAATGCAACGTTCTTTTTGACAAGAACCTGGCAGGGAAAATCCATCATGGCAAACCTGGTGCTTCTGGTGATTCTCTGGCTGCTTCTGGAAATTCTGGATGACAAAAAAAGGGGATATGTAGCTCTGCTTGTTGTGAGCAATATTGTGGCAGCCATGATGACCAGTATGGGAGCTTTTCTGGCGGCGATGTTTATCGGGATTGCAGGTTTGATAGCGGCAGTGCGTCAAAAGAAACTGTCTGTTCTTGTGAAGCTTGCGCTGTGCTGCATTCCGAATGTGATTTATCTGTTGATGCTGCTGGTGCTTTAGACAGGAGGATATTATGCAGGAAATTTTTAGTGTTTTTCAAAAATACTGCGGAAGCGGCATTTATCCGGTTCTTTTCCTGATTGCGCTGGTTTATCTGCTGGTGACGGAAAAAGACAGAAAAATCCGCATTGTACTGGTGGAAACTTCGCTGGTAATCGCTGTACTTTTTTTCTTTCCGCCCTTTAAAAAACTGATGGACTATCTGGATGAGGGAACTTATTACCGGATCTTATGGCTTTTGCCCATGACGGTGGTCATTGCCTATGCGGGAGTAAAGCTGTTTGGAAAGCATCACCGGATTGGCTTTGCTGTGCTGGCGCTTGTGCTGCTGCTTTCCGGGGAGTATGTTTATAAAAGCCAGCATATTACAAAGGCCCAGAACCGATACAAAATTCCCAACGTGGTGGTGGCGATCTGCAATGAAATGATGCCCAGTGAAGAGGAAGAGAGAGTCTGGGCAGTGTTCCCGGAGGAGCTGATTTATTTTGTTCGTCAGTACACCACGGAAATTCAGATGCCTTACGGCCGCGAGATGCTGGAGCAGCAGTGGGAGTGGAACTGGGATACTCATCCGATTTACAAAATCATGCGGGAGGATACCATCGATATCGATGCGCTGGCCCCCCTTTTGATGGAATATAATGTGCAATATCTGGTTTTAAACCGAAATGTGCCGATCGTGGGAGATCCTGCTGAGAATGGGCTTGAAAAGACTGCAGTGATTGAGGCCTATGATGTATACAGAAATACTGCGGTGGAGATTTTTAAGAAGGCAGTGGATTAGCGTCGTAAAACAGAAACAGATGGGAGTTCGTGCTCAGACAGGATAAAAAATGCCCCTGCACCCAAAATGGTGCAGGGGTCATTTATTCCTCTACAGGAATTTTCTCCGAAAATTCCTGTAGAGCAAAAATGCGCTTCGCGCAACGATGCGTACTCGCGCGCGGTGAAATTGTCGCTTCGCGACCGCGCTCGATGCGGAGTGTGCGCTATTGCGCACACTTTTTTCCGGAGCGTGATAAGGCTATTTGTTCGGTGCCAGCACCTGTGCCACTCTCGCAGCCACTTTTTCCCGTCCCTTCTCATTGAGATGAAATCCGTCTGTCAGGCAGTCTTCATCCTCCATGGTAACCGCGCCGTAGTAGGTATCGATAAAGGAGATTCCGTTGGAACGGCTGGCTTCCAGCTCCCAGTTAATATAATCCACCAGGGTGCCGTTTCCCAGATCATCCATATCGGCATCAATCACAGTGCCGTCCCCCTCGGTATAGGTGCCGTAAGTGGGGCTGAGAAAATAGATGCGGATGTGGGGCCAGGTCTGCTGGATGAGCCGGATGGTTCCGTTTAAAGCACCGTAAACGGTGTTTAAGTTCACATCATTATTTTCATCGTAAACAATTCTTTTGCCAATATAGTCCTGCAGGTCATAAAGGATGATGATGGCGTCCAGTTTCTCAGGATCCACTTCTTTTAACGTTTCCAGCGCAGCGGCGGCAGATTTGGAATTCATATCGCTCACCACCACATCCATCAGGTCAAAATTCTGATTGACCAGGGCTGCCGTAGTCCAGTAAAGGCTCAGGCCGTCCAGCGGGTAGCTGTTTTCATACTCCGGATTTTTCATGGCGATAGTGCTGCCGGGGAAGGCGGCATTTAATATGGTGGAATCCGTCTTTTCTTCTAAAAGTGCAGCCAGACCGTTCTTGCCCCGTTCATCGGACAAAGGATCGTTGCCCAAAGCCAGAATGGTGGTTACGCCGTCATCCTCGCGGCCTTCCAGTACTGCCGGATCGAGAGGCTGAATATAATCCAGAAGCTCCACATCAAATTCTGTGGTGGTTTCATTGGGATCGTAGCCGGATTTTGTGCCCCTGTTCCAGACAATCAGCCGAATGATTGTGATGAGAAAGAGAATTCCAAGCACGATAAAAAATATGGTATGACCGCTTAAGCCGCCTTTTTTGCGTTTCTTCCTGCGCCGCTTATTGGTGCCTTTCGAAGAAGTCGGCCTTTTTTGTCCGCTCTTTTGAGATGCAGGCGTCTGACGCTTTTCGTCAAATTGTTCCATTGACATACCTCCAAAATAAATGTACAAAAACTGCGAAATATGCTCACAATTGTAATATCTGTTCCTTATCTTACCATTCGGGCTGCCGCCTGTCCATAAAAAGGCGTTTTCATTTTTTGAAATTAAGAAAATCTACAGAATTTTTCAGTTCCTATCCCATGTAAATAATGCTATACTTGACATAACTGTTCAGGCTATGATGCCGGCGGATGTTTTGGAAACAAAACGCCTTTTGGCATCGGCTGCGTTTTGAGGTGATTTATGAAAACGAAACTGACGATGAAGGACATCGTAATTTTACAGCTTGTCGTAGGGATTTACACGATTTCCAGCGTGGTGGGGAAATTTGCTTCCCAGCAGGAGGGAATCGGTTTTCTGGTTTTATATGCGGCAGAGATCGGCGTGCTGGGTATTTATGCGATTCTCTGGCAGCAGATGATACGCAGGTTTGAACTTTCCGTGGCTTATGCAAACCGGGCGGCGGCGCTTGTGTGGTCTCTTATCTGGTCAATTTTGATCTTTAAAGAGCAGGTAACTGTAAAACAGCTTTTGGGAATTGCGCTTGTAATTGTGGGCACAGCAGTAATCAACAGCGGAAAGGAAGCACAGGAGGATGTTTGATTACCATTATTTTTATCTGATCGGTTCCGTTTTAGTCGCATCTTTTTCTCAATTGTTATTGAAAAAAGGCGCACAGGGACAATACGACAGCTTTTTAAAGCAGTATCTTAATCCCTGGGTGATCGGCGGTTATATTCTGCTGTTTGGCTCCGTTTTTTTAACGATTTTGGGGCTTCGCACATTGAGCTATATGAATGCGCCTGTGGTGGAGGCGCTGGGCTATGTGCTTGTCCCCATTCTGAGCGCTGTGTTTTTTCATGAAAAGATTACCCTGCGCAAATCAGTGGGAATAGGCTGTATAGTTGCCGGGATGATAATTTTCTACATTTGACATGGAAAGCTGCAACCACTTGGCGTAGTCATACGTCTTTTTAGGAGAGGCTGTAAGAAGCAGAAGCTGCTCCGGGTCTTTGCAGCGTGCACAGAGGGCCTTTCTGGCATCTCTGTCCATGTTGACGTATTTTATGTATGGCGTTTTTAATTCGGTCAGATGTCCGCAGCAGCGGGGGCAGTAGAGTTTGTGACCGTTTAAAATGTGAATATGCTGACAGTGTCTGCAGTAATGAATGTACATCATGGTTTTGACTCCTTTCTTTGGGCAGTGCTGTTTGGCTCGTTTATGGGAATATTGTGTCATGGAACCGGGAAATATGCAACCGGAAGCGTTCGACAAAAAGTGCCATGACAATGCTGATATGGCCTGTCCGCAGGAATGTGGGCAGCGGAAAAACTCGTTTTTTTGAGGAGGAGAAACGGTGATCGGAAATCGGAAGAAGAGTGCAAAAAAGGGAAGCCAATCTGCCGGTAAGAAGCCGCCAAAAAAGAAAGCACAAGAGAAAGTGCTGGTGACGGGAACCACGGAAATTCTGGATTTTAACCTGGAAGAGGAGCTGGAAAAACAGCAGGAAATTGTTCGGGAAAAGGAGACTTCTGTCAAAAAGGAACAATTGGAGGAGATTGCCGCAGAACAAAGGGAAGAAACCGCGCAGAACCAGGAAGAAACCGAAATTTCTGTGGAGCAAAAGCCGGTGCAGAATGTGTCGAAAGAAGCGGCCGATCAGTGGCAGGAGCAGATGCCCGACAGGCCTGTTGCACTCGGCGAGGATACAATGGAGCTTCTCGGAATCGAAGAGCTGTTGCCGAAGCCTGAAAAGAAGGCAAAGGGCGGCAAGGATGGCAGCTATCTGGATTTCGTGCCCAAAAAGCAGAGTCGGCCGGAAACGTCCAAAAGCGAGCAAAGGCCAAATCGCAGTGCAGCTAAGTCAAATCCCGGTGAAGGTAAGAAAAAGCGCAGTGCTGCCGGGGCGGACAGGTCGGGCGGCAGGACGAAGAAAAAAAGCGGACTTTTTGAAGATTTCAATGTGATGGATGTGGTCATCGGCATCACCGGTGTGGCCGTTTTATTTGTTGCCGTGGTTGCGATCGGTGTTTACAGCAATGCTGCTTCGCTGAAAAAACAGGTGGCCGCGGTGGCAGATGTGGGCGTGAAGATGGAGAATATCGGATATGCCGGTGGGGGGATTTTCACCGCTGTGGCAGATGCCCGGGTCGCCGCTCAGGAAGCGGCCGAACTTCTTGAGGAGTCGGAAGATCCTTATACTTATGAGGAAAAGGAACTGGAATCTGACGTGAGCGTGGCGCTGAAGCTGACGTCTGTTCAGAAGGATTTGAAAATTAAATTTACCAATAAGAATTCCGGCAAGCTGATCGGCAATCAGCCTTTTGCGGTAAAAATTGAAGGTCCTCAGTCCATGGAAAAAACGGATGACGATGAAGACGGCATTATTTACATAAACAGCATCACCCCCGGTGAATATACGGTAACCATTACAGCACCCGATGAGGTGGACGGCAGTAAGGCTGCCGGAACAAAGGCGCTGGTGACGGTAAAGGACAAGATCGAATACAAAAAGATTGATGTGACCGATGAGGTGAAAACAGAGTCGGAAATCAACGCAGCGAAGGAAGATACGAAAGTTGCGACGCAGATCGAGTCCGTGCAGACAGATACGGTGGAGTGGGTGGAATCCACCAAAACCGCTTTGGAAGGCAGCGGCACAGGTACAGCCACTTATGAAAAAGTGAACAAAAGTGAAATCCCCGATCCTTCTGCGACAGCCGTTCTGGATATGATCTGGACTGCCGATGGAAAAAATGGAGCTTATATTGTTCAGGATTCGTTTCAGCTGTCGCAGAATGCTTCCTGGGCTTCGGAGAAAATCGTAAAGCAGCTGACGCAGGGCGTATATTTTACCCAGGAGAAGGAATCGTCTGAATCGGGAGAATCCGAGAGCGCAGTAATGCCGTTGGCACAAAGCCAGCCAGCGGAGAGCCAGCCTTCTGAGTCACAGCCGTCAGAGAGTCAGCCTGCTGAGTCGCAGCCGTCGGAGAGTCAGCCTGCAGAATCGCAGCCGTCCACAGAATCTTCGGCGCCCTCTGAGCCGGAAGAGTCCCAAACGCCGTCTTTTGAGGTGACAGGGGTAACAATAAGCGGTCATCGCGATTGTACGGTGGGCGAGGAAATCACCCTGCACGCAGAAGTGACAACAAAGGGAGAGGGGCTGGCAGAAAATCTGGAGTATCAGTGGTCCGGTGCTTCCGGAAATGGGAAGAGCGCGGTTTTTAAAGCCGCTTCTGAAGGCAGCCATACGGTTTCGGTAAAAGTTGGCGGACAGTCTGCTTCGGTTTCGATCAATGTTTCAAAGAAAGCGGCGGAGGTGACAGGTCTGACTTTAAGTGCGGATAAGACATCGGCTGATGTGGGACAGAAGATAACCTTTACCGCTTCTGTGACCATGAGCGATGGCAGCGCCTATAACGGCAGCATCAACTGGAGCACAACGGGCGCAGCCCTGACATCCGGCGGCACGACTGCCACGCTTTCTTCTGATTCGGCGGGAGAATTTACAGTAACTGCATCCACCTCAAACGGAAAGGCAAGCCAGAGTACAAAGGTTACCTTCAAGGCTGTTGTGGTGGAGAAAAAAGTAACTGCGATCAAACTTCCGGACAGCCTTTCTGTTGTGGCAGGCAAAAAGGGTGCGTTGTCCTGCGAGGTAGAGCCCTCCGATGCCGCAAATAAGAGTGTGGAATGGACCGTAACAGAAGGCAGTGACTGTATCAGCATTGATCAAAGCGGAAATGTGACCGGGAAAAAGGCCGGCACTGCAAAGGTGCAGGCTGCAGCCAGGGACGGCAGCGGGATCAGGAGTAATGTATGCACTGTGACCGTGACCTCGGGCATCGGAATTTCGATGGATGCGCCGGGCAGCATCAGGGTCGGAGAAGAAAAGGCTTTAACGTGTAATGCAAGCGGTGATTACAATAAAGATTCCATTGAATGGAGCAGTTCGGACAGCAAAATCGCTTCCGTCGATGCCTCCACCGGCAAGGTGACAGGTCTGGCACAGGGAAAAGTGACCATCACCGTAAAAGTGAAGAGCAGCGATGGTAAGGAAGAAGCAAAGGCCTCAGGAGAACTTACAGTAAGCACTGCATCGGTGGATGAAATTAAAGTGGATCCCTCCGGGATTACGCTGAAGGTCGGTGAAAAAGCAACCATTAACGCCAGTGTATCCACAAATGGCAGCAAGGCGGTTACCTGGAAGAGTAATGATGAATCCATGGTGAAAATTGTGGAGAGTGATGATGACAGCTGTGTGATTGAAGCCTTAAAGGCGGGGACCATCCGTGTGGTTGCCACCAGTAAGGAAAACAGCGAAAAGACCGCATACTGTGAAGTGTCAATTGAGCCGAAAAATCCCAACGCGCTGTTAAAGGATGCAGCCGGCAATCAGCTGTACGTAAAGGACGGCGACACCTACAGAGAGGCGATTGTGGCGGATTACTATAAGTATGATGTTTTTTATCGCAAAAAGGATACCACCCAGTATCTGTATACCGGCTGGCAGAATATTGACGGTAAGCGCTATTATTTCGATAAGAACGGCAATCCCGTCACCGGGGATCAGACCATTCAGGGCATGAAATACAGCTTTAACAGTGATGGAAGCCTGAAAGTGAACGGTTCCATGGGGATCGATATTTCCAAACATAACGGCAGCATCGACTGGAATGCGGTGAAGAATGCCGGCGTGAATTATGTCATCATCCGCTGTGGTTACCGCGGTTCCGCAACCGGTGTTCTTGTCGAGGATCCCAAGTTTAAAACAAATATTCAGGGAGCGGCGGCGGCCGGCCTGAAGGTGGGAATTTATTTTTTCAGCCAGGCGGTCAATGAGGTGGAAGCGGTAGAAGAGGCTTCCATGGCGGTGTCGCTGATCAGAAAATACAACATCACCTATCCGGTTTACATGGATGTGGAAGACGCCAACGGCCGCGCCGACGGGCTGGATGCCGGAACAAGAACGGCTGTCATTAAGGCCTTCTGCGAAACGGTCAGAAACAGCGGCTATACGGCAGGCGTTTATGCCAACAAAACCTGGCTGACCAGCAAGATGAATGTGGGCTCTCTTGGCAGCTACAAGATCTGGCTGGCCCAGTATGCGGCAACGCCTACTTACAGCGGCAGATATGAAATGTGGCAGTACTCCTGCACCGGAAAAATTTCCGGCATTTCTGGCAATGTGGATTTGAACATCAGTTATATGAGCTATTAAATCTCATATGGAAGTATTTGACTGTTAAGTACAAGTGTGGGAGCCTGGTCATGGATGTGGTCAGGCTTCTGCTTTTATGTGGTGTGAATTTAGAAAACCTGCTTTTTGACTGTTATAGGATGAAAGTTTTACACTGAAAGTATGGATCCGGCATCGTGATAGGGCATATAGAGTTTTTTGGGGTTCAAATACCCCGAAAGTGCCGGCCTTTCTTGGATTTAGAGCCGGCAGAGGGCATATAGACTCAAAGTTTTCTGTGCTGCCCCGCATTCCACTGTTTTTCGGGGTTTTGGGAGAATTTTTGAGTCTATATACCCTTTTTCCGGAGCTAAAAGGAGTTTTGGAACATGAAATGGGGCATTTCTGGATTTTTTTTCTGTATATGCCCCGTTACTCTGGAGCAAGGCTGATTTTTCGGGAAAATGGAATCGATACTTCTTTTATTCCTCCTGCAATCTAAAGAAAATAATGTTCCACCATTTTTTCAACAATGTCAGATGTCAGGGGATTTTCCTTTGTCTCAAAAGTGGTGAGCAATTGAATGGACGGATAGATTTTGTTGGATGTGTAAAGTTCCATTTTGGAAATGGCACTTTTACAGTAGGCGGATTGGTCCATCATTCCAAAATGTTCCCAGTAATATACATGACCGGTTTGAGGATGACGTATGGTAAAGTCGGGGAAAACGGTTATTTCTCCCAAATGAAGTGCACATTCGTAACGGAAAGGAATTCCGTTTGTGTACAGCCACATGGCTATCATGGATTCTGATTTGGAACGGACAAATATTCCGGTAGCTGTTTTATGAATTAACTGTTCCGGATATTTTTCATTACATTCATAAGGTTCGTTCATCCAGTCCGATAATTCCTGGGATTTCGTTTTGAAAAAAGGAGTGAGAAGTTCAGCATAGCCTGAGCCACCAAGAAGTAATTGGTCGGAATCTCCGGTGTCGGTGGGAAGGTGCCTGAGATAGGAATCAATTGCTTTTTGTTCGCGGAGCAGGTCCTCTGCCAGCAGGGTCAGATATTTTTTGGCTGCTAATTGTTCGGCAAGTTTCCTCTGCTTTTTGGGGAGATAGGTAAGAATGTGTCCGTCGCTGTGATACCATTTGATGCGATCACCATTGCGGGTACAGATGAGTTTGCCGGCCGGAAGGCGGCTGATTTTTTCCTGAATAGATGCGATTTTTTCTTTCAGGCGCTGCTGTCTGGAAAGCATTCTTTTGTACGTAATGATTGTACCTCCTGATTTGTAAAATTGAGTGGAATGCGCAGCACATAATTATTAAAACATGATATCTGACCGGTGTAAATACAAAAATGAAATTTTGTAACATTTCCAAAAATGAAATTTAGTAACATTTCAATGTCGGGAATCGGTTCAGCCTTCAATGCCATTCAGGCAAGTTCCGCAGAAATTACCAGCGAAAATGGTCATACTGCAGCCTGGGGTATATACAGATTTTTTCTCCTAAAATACCCCAAAATAGCGCGTTTTCTTCTGCTTAGATGCCTTCTGGGGGTATATACATTCAAATTTCTCAGAAATACCCTGGATTGGTGTGTTTTCCGGGGTATTTCCGAAAAATCTGCGTCCATATACCCTCATCTCTCCATTTTTTAGATTTTTTGCATGAAATGGGGGTATTTTTGGTAGTTTTGATCGCATATACCCCGTAGAGCCAGCCAAGCCAAACGAAAGACTGAGCGTAGGGCCAGCCGAGCCAAACGAAAGACTGAGCGTAGAGCCAGCCAGCCCAAACGAAAGGCTGAGCGTAGAGCCAGCCAGCCCAAACGAAAGGCTGAGCGAAGGGCCAGCCAGGCCCAAGGAAAGATCGAACTGCTGCTTCAAATCCCCCCCCGACACACACTTAGGGGTTGGAAAAATACAGGAAATGTGTTAAACTAATAAAAAATTGGGATTTTGCGCCCAAAATCACGAATACTTCCTTTTATGAGGGAAAAGGAAGAAACAGGAGGAAAATCAATGAGAACCTATCTTGTAACAGGCGGTGCCGGATTCATCGGTTCCAATTATATTCATTATATGTTTAAAAAGTACGGCGATGACATCCGCATCATCAATGTGGACGCGCTGACCTATGCAGGCAATCTGGAGAACCTGGCAGAGGTGGAAAAGCGCCCCAACTATACTTTTGTAAAGGCTGATATCTGCGACAAAGAAGCCATTTCAAAGATTTTTGCTGAAAATGACATCGACAGAGTGGTTCATTTTGCTGCTGAGAGCCATGTGGACAGAAGTATCCGCAATCCTGAAGTTTTCGTGCAGACCAACGTGCTGGGTACAGCGGTTATGTTAAACTGTGCAAAGGCTGCATGGGAGCTGCCTGACGGAACTTTTAAGGAAGGCAAGAAATTTTTACATGTTTCCACAGACGAAGTATACGGTTCTCTGGAAGAGGACGGCGGTTATTTCTATGAGACAACCCCCTATGCGCCTCACAGCCCTTACTCTGCAAGTAAGGCAAGTTCCGATATGCTGGTGAAAGCTTACATGGATACTTATAAGTTCCCTGCAAACATCACCAACTGCTCCAACAACTACGGACCTTATCAGTTCCCTGAGAAGCTGATTCCGCTGATCATCAACAACGCGCTGCACGGCAAAAAGCTGCCCGTATACGGCGACGGCAAGAATGTCCGCGACTGGCTGTATGTGGAAGATCATGCTAAAGCAATCGATATGGTGCAGGAACAGGGCAGACTGTTTGAAACCTACAATGTAGGCGGTCATAACGAGAAACAGAATATCGAAATCATCAACATCATTCTGGAAACGCTGCAGGAGATGCTTCCCGATGATGATCCGAGAAAAGCGCTGGTGAGCAAAGATCTGATCACTTACGTGGAAGACAGAAAAGGGCATGACAGAAGATACGCTATCGCTCCCGATAAGATCAAGGCAGAGATCGGCTGGTATCCCGAAACCATGTTCAAAGAAGGCATCAGGAAGACGATCGCATGGTATTTCGAGCATGAAGACTGGATGAAGAATGTGACCAGCGGCGATTACCAGAAATATTATAACGAAATGTATAAATAAGACTGTGATGCGGTAAGGCAGCTGCCGGATGAGGCAGCTGTCAGGCCGCCAAACAGGCAGTTGATATGGCGGCGCTCTTTTGGGAGAGCGGCCAATGGAGAAGGAGATTTTTTCATGAAAGGTATTATTCTGGCAGGCGGTTCCGGAACCCGCCTTTATCCTCTGACCAAAGCGATTTCCAAGCAGATCATGCCGGTTTATGATAAGCCCATGATCTATTATCCTCTTTCCACGCTGATGCTGGCTGGCATCCGGGAAATCCTGATCATTTCCACCCCCAGAGATCTTCCGGTTTTCAAAGATCTTTTCGGCACAGGGGAGCAGCTGGGGCTGTCCATGTCCTATGCGGTGCAGGAATATCCCAGGGGTCTGGCGGATGCGTTTATCATCGGTGCGGATTTCATCGGGGATGACAGTGTTGCGCTGGTTTTGGGAGACAATATTTTCTATGGACAGAGTTTTTCACGAGTGTTAAAACAGGCTGCTTCCAGGGAAAAGGGTGCGACCATTTTCGGGTATTATGTAAGAGATCCAAGAGAATACGGTGTAGTTGAGTTTGATGAAAACGGTAAGGCCCTTTCCATCGAGGAAAAGCCGGAGAACCCCAAGAGCAACTATGCAGTGCCCGGTTTGTATTTCTATGATAATGATGTTGTGGAAATCGCCCGCAACGTAAAGCCCTCTGCCCGCGGCGAGATCGAAATTACTTCTATCAACAACGAATATTTAAGACGGGGCACCCTGATGGTAGAAACGCTGGGACGCGGATTTGCATGGCTGGATACCGGTAATCACGATGCGCTTTTGGAGGCAGCGGACTTTGTGGCAGCAGTGCAGAAACGTCAGGGAATGTACATTTCCTGTATCGAAGAAATCGCATTCCGCAGAGGCTTTATCGACAGGGAACAGCTGCTGAAGCTGGCTGAGCCTCTGATGAAGACCAATTACGGCAAATATCTGGTGGATGTGGCAAACGGGCTGTAAATGATCGGCGCCTGTGGAACGGTTGTGCCCGAAGCAGGAAACCGGATTACATGGAATTGACAGCGGCAGCGCCGTGTGAAGCATAAAAGAAAGAGGTTATTGGAAAATGGGTAAAATTACAGTAGAAACATGTCATATTGATGGCTTAAAGGTTATCACACCTCAGGTATTTGGGGACAACCGCGGCTACTTTATGGAAACTTACAATTATAACGACTACAAGGCAGCAGGTATTGATCAGGTATTTGTTCAGGACAACCAGTCCGCTTCCAAAAAGGGTGTGCTGAGAGGGCTGCACTTCCAGATCAACTATCCTCAGGACAAGCTGGTGAGAGTGGTGCGCGGCGAAGTTTTTGACGTGGCTGTGGATTTAAGAAAAGACTCCCCCACATTTGGTCAGTGGTATGGTGTGCTGCTTTCTGAAGAGAACAAGAAACAGTTTTTTATTCCCAAAAACTTTGCGCATGGTTTTGTGGTGCTTTCCGATTATGCGGAATTTGCTTATAAATGTACCGATTTTTATCATCCCAACGATGAGGGCGGCCTGAAATGGAACGATCCTGACATCGGTGTGGAATGGCCGATTCCGGAAGATATGGAACTGATCCTTTCAGACAAGGACCAGAAGTGGGGCGGCATCAGGGAATACGCAGGAAAATAACAGATGAAAAAAATCAGTAAGAAAACAGGGATCACTATCTTCACAGCGCTGATGGTGATCCTTGGTGCAATTATAATCTTATATCGCAATCCGCTGGCAGATCCGCAGGATGAGATGATAAAAAAAGGAATTGCCTGTGTGCTGATCGTGGCGGCAATTATTGCGTTTATTAAGCTTTACGACAAAATAACAGTGCTTCCCAAAGAACTGTATCAGAATCGGCGCCTGATCTGGAAGCTGGCAAAAAGCGATTTCAAAAAGCGTTATGCAGGTTCCTACATGGGTGCATTCT
Organism: Lachnospiraceae bacterium; assembly: GCA_017482485.1. Taxonomy (GTDB): domain Bacteria; phylum Bacillota; class Clostridia; order Lachnospirales; family Lachnospiraceae; genus Gallintestinimicrobium. The sequence goes on along the minus strand of JAFUMV010000075.1, from coordinate 7,101 downwards.
GGGCCCTGGTTCAGCCGGTGGTCACCATTGCAATGTACTACGTGGTGTTTGAAGTGATCTTCCCTCAGCGGCAGGGCATGGCTACCGGCGGTGTGGAAACAGTTCCTTATGTATTGTTTCTGGTAGCGGGAATGGTGCCCTGGTTTTATTTTTCGGAAGCTCTGACCAGCGCCATGATGGCGCTGCTGGAGTATAATTATCTGGTAAAAAAAGTGGTATTCAAGATCAGTGTACTGCCGATTATAAAAATCATTGCAGCAACCTTTATCCATGTATTTTTTGTGCTGATTGCGCTGATCATTGCCTGCTTTTACGGCTATTATCCTTCTTTATATACACTGCAGGTATTTTATTACAGCGCCTGCATGTTCATATTCGTGCTGGCAATCAGCTATACGACCTGTTCCGTGGTGATTTTTTTCAGAGACCTGCAGTCCATCGTCAATATCTTTTTACAGGTGGGAATGTGGGCAACTCCGGTTTTGTGGAACATTAACGGATACGATGATAAGATACAGATGATCGTGAAAATTAACCCTCTCGTCTACATCGTGGAAGGCTACCGCAGTGCCATCTACGGCAAACAGTGGTTCTGGGAGGATTTTTACTCCACCGTCTACTTTTGGGTGATCACAGTGGTGCTGTTTATCATCGGCGCTGTGATCTTCAAAAAACTCAAAGTACACTTTGCGGATATCATGTAACACGTTGGAAGGAAACCAAGCGCCAGCGCCAGCTGGCATTTGGTTTCAGCCGACGTGTTGGCGCCGCAAAGGCGCTTAGGGGGCATATGGAACAAAATTTCCCTGTGCTGCCCTTTTTCGAAGCAAAATCCTGCCTATCAGCCCGCGAAAAGGGTATATGCATTAAATTTGTTTGCTGATACCCCACTTTTTACTCAAAAACAGGGTATAAGAAGTTACATTTTATCTATATGCCCCTTTGACCGCGAAAGAGCGTGAAAATAAGACTATTTCAGGGTATGGAGAACAATTTTTCTGCTATATACCCTGTCGGTGTGCTTGGCTGTGGTTGAGAAGCCGCAGAGTCCATGACTGTAATGCAAAAGAAGTCCTGACGGGAAGGCTTCAGAAACCTTCGCCGCAAATGCGAAGGAACGCCATCTCATCTTCGCCGCAAATGCGAAGGACCGCCATCCCATTTTCGCCGCAAATGCGAAGGGCCACCATCCCATAAACACAAAAAGGATTGATCTATGGAACAAAAAGAACTTGCTATCCATGTGGATAACGTAAATAAAGTTTATAAATTATACAACCGCAACCGTGACCGTCTGATCGAGTCCCTGGGCCTGTCCAGAAAGCCCCGCTCTACAGAGTACTATGCGTTAAAGAATGTGAGCATGGATATTTACAAGGGCGAGACGGTAGGGATTATCGGGACAAACGGTTCGGGAAAATCTACAATTTTGAAAATTATTACCGGCGTACTCCATGAGACTTCCGGCAATGTGCAGGTGAATGGAAGAATTTCTGCGCTGCTGGAGCTTGGCGCCGGGTTTAATATGGAATATAACGGCATTGAAAATGTTTATTTAAACGGCACTATGACCGGTTTTTCAGAAAAAGAGATCGATGAAAAGCTGCAGGATATTCTGGATTTTGCGGATATCGGTGATTATGTGTACCAGCCTGTGAAAACCTACTCCAGCGGTATGTTTGTGCGTCTGGCGTTCGCTGTGGCAATCAATATCGATCCGGAAATTCTGATCGTGGATGAGGCACTTTCTGTTGGGGATGTTTTTTTCCAGGCGAAGTGCTATCGGAAATTTGAGGAATTTAAGAAAAAAGGAAAAACCATTCTTTTCGTAAGCCATGATCTGAGTGCCATCAGCAAATATTGTGACCGGGCAATTTTGTTAAATCAGGGTGTGAAGCTGGGCGAAGGCACTCCGAAGGATATGATCGATGCTTACAAGCGTGTGCTGGTAGGGCAGTATGAAGTGCCCAAGGCTACGGAAAATGTGCCGGATCTGACCGCCGATCAGGATGTGAGAGCAGCCCTTGATAAAAGGCAGGAAGAACAGAAAAAAGAGCGTGATTGTGAAGCAAAAAAAGAAGAGCAGACTGCAGAAAAAACAGCATCCAAATCTGCCGGCGGGCAGATGGGGGTCAATCCTGAGCTTCTGGAATACGGCACCAAAGCAGCGGAAATTGTGGAATATTATGTTACTGACAAAAATGGAATCAATACCACCGCGATTTTAAAGGGAGATGAATTCACCCTCCATATGAAGGTGAAAATGCATCAGGATCTGCCTGCACCGATTTTTGCCCTTTCCATCAAAAATATAAAGGGTGTGGAAATCACCGGTACGAACACCATGTTTGAAAAAACATTTTTGGACAGCGTGACTGCAGGCCAGATCAAGGAAATCACCTTCACCCAGCGCATGATGCTTCAGGGCGGAGACTATCTGATTTCACTGGGCGTCACCGGTTATGAAAAAGATACTTTTGTGGTCTACCACAGATTGTATGATGTGATGAATATTACAGTCGTTTCTGATAAAAATACGGTTGGGTATTTTGACATGGAATCCAAAGTGGAAGTAAAAGATATTTGAAACGATTTGATAAAAAACAGCAGCGATTTAACCTGAGTAAAGGATAGTTGGTCTATGGAAAGAGACAGCAGAGAAACAATCGGAAAAGTTGTGCTGGATTACAGCAGATATCCGGGCGAGGATTTTTATTGTGACGGAGCCATTGAGGATGAACTTCTCGACATCGTACAGCATACAGCGCCGGGAAAATATCCAACGGTAATTCGTGAAAAACGCAGTTGGGAAGTGTTATACCATTTATCGGACCTGAGGGAAAACATTGTAGAATGGCTTCCCATGGATAAAACCATGAAGGTGCTGGAGGTGGGTTCGGGCTGCGGCGCGATTACCGGAAGTCTGGCGAGAAAAGCCGGAAGCGTGACCTGCGTGGATCTTTCTAAAAAACGCAGCCTGATCAATGCCTACAGACATAAAGACTGCGGCAACGTGACCATTCATGTGGGAAATTTTTCTGATATTGAACCGGATTTGCCGGCAGATTACGACTATGTCTGCCTCATTGGCGTCTTTGAATATGGGCGGGCCTATATCGGCGGCGAAACGCCGTTCCATGATTTTTACAATATTATAAAAAAACATGTAAAACCCGGCGGGCGCATTGCCATCGCCATTGAAAATAAAATGGGATTAAAATACTGGGCGGGCTGCAGAGAGGATCATCTGGGCACCTTCTTTTCGGGACTGGAGGATTATCCGACAGGAGGTGTGGTGCGCACTTTTACAAAACCGGGACTGGAAAAAATATTGCGGGAATGCGGGGAAGAGGAATTTCATTTCTATTATCCCTATCCCGATTACAAATTTATGACCATGGTATATTCTGACCGGTATTTGCCGAAGGTTGGGGAACTCACCAACAATCTGCGCAATTTCGATCGGGACAGAATGCTTTTATTTGATGAGAAAAAAGTATTTGATATGCTGATTCGGGACGGGCTGTTTCCGCTTTACAGCAACTCCTATATGGTGCTGACCGGCGCTGAACCGGAAATTGCCTACAGCCGGTTTTCCAATGACCGGGCGGCCCACCTTGCGATTCGTACAGACATCGGAGAGAAAAACGGCACGAAATATGTGCGCAAATTTGCGGCAAATCCGGCAGCGCGGGATCACATCCATGGGCTGGCAGAGAATTATCGGATTTTTGAAGCCCGTTTTGCGGGAAGCAGCCTGAAGGTGAACCGCCTGGAAGAAAAGCTGACAAAAGAAGGGGAACCTTTCGTGGAGCTTGAATTTCTGGAAAACGCGGTGACGCTGGAAGAACTGCTGGATGAATGTCTGCAGAAAAAAGAGGAAGACGGCTTTGAAAAGCTCTGGCAGAGATACCTTTCTGTTTTGAACTGGAACGCGGAAGGACAGCTGCAGGATTTTGATCTTATTTTCCCTAATATTTGTGTGCAGGGGGATGTCTGGACCATGATTGACTATGAGTGGAGCTCAAAGGAGATGACGCCGACAGACATTGCCAAAAGAGCGCTGTACTGTTACGTGCTGGAGGATGCCGGAAGAAAGAAAAGCCCGATTCTTACAAAGCTTTTGCAGAAAATGGGCATGGATGAGCAGGCCTTCAAAGCGCTCAATGAACAGGAGCTTCTTTTCCAGGAAAAAGTGATGCGGCAAAAAGATGGTCAGCTACGCACTGCGGTTACCGATATGCGCCATCTCATCGGACACCTGGCGCTGCCATTTGGGGAAGCTTTTGCGGAATTTGCGAATCGAAAAATACAGATTTTTGAAGATTTTGGTGCCGGTTACAGTCCGGAAAACTCTTATTATATAAACAACGCTTACGTTGCTGAGGGACGTCTGAGAGTGCAGATCCCGATCACTTCTGAAATAAAGGGAGTCCGGGTGGATCCGGCGGAGGAATCCTGCATGGTCCAGATTCAGAGCCTGACATTTGCAGGAAGAGAGCTGACAGATGCAGAAATCGAAAAGGTTGTGGTGACAAACGGCGAGCTTTTGGATCCTGAAAAGGGAAATCGATCCACGGTGTTTTTTGATACCGCAGATCCCAACATCAATATCCGGCTGGAGCAGCTGGAAGACAGATTTTTGCAGGAAGAAACCATGATATGTATGGAACTGTGCATCACCCGTCTGGATGGCAGTATGAATGAAGATTTGAAAAACAAGATGACGAGGAGGAAACGTTTTTGGTTTCAAAAATAAAGGATACTCTGCAGCAGAGCCTGATCAAAAAGCAGTTTGCCTGGTATGAAAATCAGATACAGGAACAGACCATTTCCTATGATGCCTGGATCAGGGAAAAGGAAAGCCAGGAGAGGGAGTGTCTGTCTTTAAAAGGGAAAGACTTAAAAATGGCGGTCATTTCCTATAATGAATGTTACGAACATTTTTCTTTTTCCAATTATCAGAATGCGGATATTTTGGTATTTCATGCGGAAGACGGAACCCCTGACATGAGAGAGCTTTCTCTGGTGGCAGATTATTTTACCCGTCATCCGGAAGTGGTAATTCTTTATGCTGACGAGGATGAAATCGGTGCTGACGGCCTGCGGAAAAATCCCTGGTTAAAGCCTGACTGGTCTCCGGATACATTGATTTCCTATTTTTACTTCGGCGGTTTTTTTGCGGTGCGAAAAGAAGAGTGCAGCATGATTGAATGGCTGGGAGATAAGGACTGGAGCCGGAATGTTTATGATTTTGTTTTAAAAGCCGTGGAAATCACCGGAAGTGCGGCGCACATTGATTCGGTTCTTTTTCACCGCAGTAAAATAAAACCCTGGGGACAGCAGAAATGCTATGATGATTTGAAAAAAGCGGCATATGAACGCCGCAGTTGGCCTGTAAAACCCAACGGAAAAGTTTCTGTCATCATTCCCAGTAAGGATAATCCGGGAGTGCTGTCAAACTGCATTCACTCCGTACTGGAGTCCAGCACCTATCGGGACTTTGAAATCATCGTGGTGGACAACGGCAGCAACGAAAAGAACCGTGCCAGAATTGAACTGATGCAAAATATGCTGCAGCCGGAGTATCGGTTTACCTATCACTATGAACCCATGGTGTTTAATTTTTCCAGAATGTGCAACATCGGCGTTTCCATGGCAACCGGCGATTACATTCTGCTGCTCAACGATGATATCGAAATAACGCAGGATGACTGGCTGGAAAAAATGATGGAAAAAGCGGTGCTTCCTCATGTGGGTGCAGTGGGGGCAAAGCTGATTTATCCCGGTACGGAGATCATTCAGCATGCCGGCATCACCAATATTCATTTGGGGCCTGCTCATAAGCTGCAGTTTCGGTCCGATGTCAACGAATATTATTTTATGAAAAACCGTCTGCCCTTTGATGTGCTGGGCGTGACCGGAGCCTGCCTGCTGGTAAAAAGAAGTATCTATGAGCAGGCCGGAGGATTTAATGAAAAGCTTCGGGTTGCTTTTAATGACGTGGAGTTCTGTTATCATCTTCACGATCTTGGATATATCAATGTGGTGCGCAACGATGTAACGCTGACTCACCACGAATCCTTAAGCCGCGGCGCGGATGACAGCACGGAGAAGCTGCGCCGTCTGCATCAGGAGCTGAACATGCTCTACGAACTGCATCCTTCCATTTACGGCAAAGATCCTTATTATCACAGATACCTGATCTCTGACGTGCTGGATGCGGAATATTTTACTGCAAATCAGTATGATTTTGATAGACGTGTGGAAAAAGTGCAACCTCAGCTGATCGAGGGCGGTCTGGATCCGGCATGGCACAATGAGGTGCTCAGAATCGGCGTGGAGTTCGCGGGTGATCTGGGCAAGTGGCAGACCGGAAAGCCGGGAAGCGGCGACTGGATGATTCAGGGCTGGACCTGGGCACTGCACGTGGACAACTGTCGTTATCGTTTTAATCTGTTATTAAAACCTGTGGAGAAAGGATATCTGGCGGATGGCGCCAGCCAGGAAGCTGTGCCGGAGGATCGCGCAGCGGTTTACAAGCTGCCCTGTAAGCGGCAGTACCGGCCCGATATTGATGCGAATCTGCATGGAATTATCAATACGAAGCTGCCTGGCGTGTGTGTGACGTTTGATCGGGACAGTTTGCCCAGGGGTGAGTATTTGATTGGATTTTTATGGGAGGATACCTGTTCGAGGCAGAAGCTCTACCGCTTCTCGCCCGAGACCTTGACGGTGTGAGGGACTCGGCCGCCCGCGCGCCGCAGGTGCGTGGGCACGGCCGACAGCTTCGGCGTTTGGCCCGTCTGCATTGTGTGCTGTTGACATGTTTGGCGGCGGGAAATGCAGTCCGGAGCTGTTTGTCTCCCGGGCAGCGAAAAAAGGGGAGTAACTCGCTTCGCTCAGACAGCTCCCCTTTTTTCGCGGGAGCCAAAGGCGCTCCGAACGCATTTCCGGCGCCGTCAAACATCAGTCACAGCAGCACAACGCAGGCGTGCCAAACGCTGAAGCCGTCGGCCGCTGTACGCATCTGCGGCGCGCGGGCGGCCTCGAGGCATTGGGTGCCTCCGCGTTGTGGAAAGTGTATGCGTGACGGCGAAG
>JAFUMV010000074.1 GCA_017482485.1 Lachnospiraceae bacterium | reverse complement strand
GATTCCAACGCTCCCAACTACTATGTCCGTTATAAGGATTACATTAAAAATGTGGCATCCTCCGAGATCTATGCCACATGGTCGGAAAGCACAAGCTATGCAAATATTCTGGCCATCCAGTCCTTTACACTAAACCGCGTTTACACCGAATGGTACCGGTCAAAGGGGTACCCTTTCACGATCACCACTTCCACCGCTTACGATCAGAAATTTATCTATGGACGAAATATTTACAGCAATATTGACCGGCTGGTGGATTCCATTTTTGCCAATTTTCTCTCCCGTCCGGGTATACAGCAGCCCATTTTCACCAGCTATTGTGACGGGGAGCGGGTAACCTGCCAGGGCCTGTCCCAGTGGGGATCCAAATTCCTTGGCGATGACGGATATTCCGCCATCGAAATCATCCGGTATTATTACGGCAACGATATGTATATCAACTCTGCGGAAGCCATCAGCGGCGTCCCTGCTTCCTGGCCCGGCTATAATCTCACCATCGGTTCTTCCGGTACCAAGATCCGGCAGATGCAGGAACAGTTAAACCGCATTTCACAAAACTATCCCGCAATTCCCAGAGTCACCGCGGACGGCATTTTCGGCAGCCAGACAGCGGAAGCCGTACGGGTCTTCCAGCGGATTTTCAATCTGCCGCCCTCAGGAATCGTGGATTACCCCACCTGGTATGAAATTTCCAACATTTATACCGGTGTGACGCGCATCGCAGAGCCGGGAACTTAAGCGATCAATCCCCCACTGCAGCAGCACCCAAACTTCTTTTTCATCAGATAAAGCGAAGAAATCGTCACCGGCAAACAGTAACAAGAAATCCCTGCTGAAAGCATTTTTAAACCGATCTTTCTTTTCCGGTTTCAAAAATGCCGCAGCAGGGCTTTCCCGTTATCTTATGATAATTCTTTTGTAATGATTATTCTTCTGCTGCAGGAGCTTCTTCGGCATTCTCTTCTGCCTGAGCCTCTTGCGTGTCAGCCTTTGGTGCTTCCTTTGCCATCATCAGCATAATGTCATTGGAACGGGCAATGAATTTTGTCATTGCTTCCGGAGACAGCGGTGCATTCTGAATCTTTGCCAGATCATAAAGCTGTTCGCAGATCATCTTTGTGTTTGCGTTCTCTTCATTCTCTGTGATGTAGGAAACCAGCGGATGTGCAGCGTTCAAAACAAGAGTTTCGCCATCGCCGCCGAACATGCTCATATCCATGCCGCCGCCATACATCTTCATCATATCCTGCATCCTTCTGGATTCTTCGGAAACAGTCAGCACAGAAGCAACTTTTTTGTTTTTCAGCTTTTCGACAGAAACCTTGACTTTATCATTCTTCAAAGCCTTGCGAACCAGCTTCTCAATCTTTTCCGCCTGCGCCTTCAATGCTTCCTGTGTCTTCTTGCTGGTCTTTGCCTTAAATACATCAGTCAGATCCGCATCAATTCTGGAGAAATGAATGCCTTCGTTTTTCGCCTCCAGCTGAGAAATGAAGGGCTGGTCAATACGTTCGGGCAAGATCACCGCATCCATCTTCGCAGCCTTGAACATATTGATATACTGGCTCTGCTGCTGTTCATCGGTCACATAGTAAATGGTCTTTTCTTTCTTCTCATCGGCTTCTTCCTTTTTGTCCTCAACAACTTCGGCTTCCACCTTTTCACCGTTTTCGTCCACAGCATCCGCTTCATCGGGATCGATCCTGTTGACTTCCAGACATTCGGGCAGAGTCATGTATTTGCCGTCCAGATTCTTAAACAGAATGTAATCCGTCATCTTCTGGCAGAACTTGTCATCCTTTAAGCAGCCAAATTTGATGAAAGGAGCGATATCATCCCAGTACTTCTCATACTCGTCCTTCTGTGTCTTGCACAGTCCGGACAGCTTATCAGCCACTTTCTTGGTGATGTAATCGGAAATTTTCTTTACAAAGCCATCGTTCTGCAGCGCGCTTCTGGAAACGTTCAGCGGCAAATCAGGACAGTCGATCACACCCTTTAACAGAAGCAGAAATTCAGGAATAACCTCCTTGATGTTATCTGCGATGAACACCTGGTTGTTATACAGCTTGATCACACCTTCAATGGACTCGTACTCCATATTGATCTTAGGGAAGTACAGAATACCTTTCAGATTGAAAGGATAATCCATGTTCAGATGAATCCAGAACAGAGGCTCCTTGTAATCCATGAATACCTTGCGGTAAAATTCAATATATTCTTCCTTTGTGCATTCACTGGGGTTCTTGGTCCACAGCGGATTAGGATCGTTGATCAGCTCCGGTCTCTTTACGATTTTGATCTTATCGGGATCTTCTTCCTTCTCTTTTTTGAGTTCTTCCACCACCTTATCGGTGTCCAGCTTCTCGCTTGCCAGAATGGTCTCTGTTTCAGGCGTGTTCTCTCTGGAGACATAGATCTCTGTAGGCATAAAGGAACAATATTTCTTCATGACCTCTTTGGCCTTATATTCGTTGCAGAACTGCAGACATTCTTCATTTAAGAAAAGTGTGATACAGGTACCTACCTGATCCCAGCTGCCCTCTTCCATGTCAAATTCTGTGCCGCCGTCACATTCCCAGTGTACGGGCTTTGCACCGGCCTGCCAGGAAAGCGTGTCGATATGCACTTCATCCGCTACCATAAATGCAGAATAGAATCCCAGGCCGAAATGTCCGATGATCTGATCATCATTCGCCTTGTCCTTATATTTGCTGATAAAATCTGTTGCGCCGGAAAAAGCGATCTGATTGATATACTCTTCCACCTCATCTGCGGTCATACCGATACCGTTATCGATAAATTTTAATGTCTTTTCCTCCGGATTAACAATGACCTGAATCTTTGCCTTATAATCTTCGGGAAGGCTGTACTCGCCCATCATATCCAGCTTCTTTAACTTGGTGATGGCATCGCAGCCGTTGGAGATCAGCTCTCTGTAAAAAATATCGTGGTCGGAATAAAGCCACTTTTTGATAATAGGAAAAATGTTTTCGCTGTTGATTGATAAATTGCCATGTTTTGCTGCCATGGAAATCACGACCTTTCTTTCTAAAATTCTTATTTTAACAGCCATGCGCCAAACACCTGAAATGTTTCCTGCGCTCTGAAAAACAGTTTAATCCCCTCTTTCAAAAAAGTCAACAGAAAATTAGCACTCAATTCAATTGAGTGCTAACAAATTCGTGAAAACCCGCATAAATACAGGCTTTGCGTAATTATAAAGTTTTTCTAAACCCGTTATTCAACCTGAAAATATTGATTGTAAATCTCGAAAAAACTGTCCGTCGTCACATTTTCATCCTGAATCATGGTTACGTTAGTCCAAAGTTCTTCGTTGAGACGGCGCACCAGAGAATCCACAAATGCGTTGTACTCGGTGTTAAAAGCCTCGTTACGGCGTTCGTCCGCAATTTTTTCCTTGTTTGCCTGAGTCTGAGCTTCATCAAAGGTGCTGGTGCACTTTAATACATACCAGCCGTTGGATGCCTTAATGCAGTTGCTGATTTCGTTTTTCCCCAGATCAAAGGCAGCCTTTTCGATGGGTTCCTCCATTTCTCCTTTTCCAAAAGAGTAGCTGATTGCAGTGTCCTCACTGTAAGTATCTGCCAGTGCCTCAAAATCCGCCCCTTCTTCCAGTGCCTTTAACAGCACTGCTCTGGCCTCTTCTTCTGTTTCGGTACGAATGGCTAAAACAGTGATGGTTCTTGCCTCATCATCACTGATCTCCGGATTCACATTTTCAACAATCTGCTCATAAACGCTGGCGGCCATGGCATATTCCCGGTACATCTGTGTGATCAGCTTTTCATCCACATCCAGAAGCTTCCGCTCTGTTTCATTCAGAGAAGCGTAATAATCCCTGGCAGATGCTGCCACCCGCTCCTCATCCTTTTCTTCCAGCACAATTCCCTTTTCTTCTGCCAGAAGGTTCATGGCCTTAATCTGCGCCAGTTGAGCCAGTACCTGTTCCTTGATTTCTTCCTCCAGAGATTTACTGCTTCCTTTTGCATTCCAGATTTCTTCCCCGTAAACATTCTCATACCGGTTCTGCATGTTTGTCAGATACACCATGATTTCCGGCAGCGTACAGGAAGCATCCCCGATCTGAAACACTTCATTTTTCTTAAATCCTGTGGTAAAAACCACTTTTGTTGCATCGCTGCAGCCTGCCAGCACACCGGTCAGCACAACCGACATACAGATACAGACCAGCGCTCTTTTGACTTTCATTTTTCTGCTCATCTTACCTCATGCTTTATTCCAGCTATTTCTTCGTAAATCAATTTTGGGACTCATCCCGGGGCCAAAGACCTTTTTCCCAAACATCATTTCATTCCGACAGTCACAATTTCAAATCCTCTCACCGGGATTTCATACCAGTCCTCTTCACCGGGTCTGAGCGCTTCCAGCTCTTCTTCCAACACATTGGAACGATATAATGCAGCCTTCGTTTTCATTTTTAAAACGGAAGGCTCTCCGGAACAGTTTACAAAACGCGCCATCCGGTCGTTTTCTCCGGTTTTGTTTTTCAGATTGGAAAAGGCCAGTCCCTTTCCTTCCCAGACGAGCCATTCTGCGCTTTCTTTTAAAGTTCCGCCATGAACCTTGGTCTGAACGGCCACACAGGGAATCTGGAAGGCATATGCCTGCTTAAAGCTTTCGGATTCCACCAAATCCCCACCAAAGAACGTTATTTCGTATTCGGCAGTGATATGGCGCAGCTGCTGGGAAAGCTCCGTAGGGAAATATCCCCAGTCGCCCAGCTCGCCCACGGCGCGCAGCAATGTTACAGCGATGGCATTGTCGTTCTCAGGAAGAACTTCATACTCATAATTGCCGATATTTGCCACCAGCAGACCGCTTTTTTCATCATTTAAACCGGCAAAGCACTGCTGATGTTCACAGCTACTGGGATTGACCCAGGCGCTGCTGTGTCTGTTGGGGCGCTTTACCACTTCAAAAACGCTATCCGCATAATGATGGTCGCACGAAATTCCTGTGGGCACCACCACTCTTAACCGATGATCCTTTGCTGTATTTTCAAATTCCGTTCTGTATTTGATGGAATGACTCTCTTTTTCCATGGTCACAAAGCTGTGCAGCACAAGCTCCGTCATCTTCCTGCTTCTGTGACAGGTTCGGTTGTAAAAACCAACGATAGAACGCTGCTCTTCTGCAAGCTGTTCATCCGCCGAGACAGGCACCTGCATACGGTTTACGATTTCCCAGGTGCAGGAAAATCCGTTCTTCTCCACCAGATTAATCTGAGCCTCTTTTCCCTTGGTTAAAACAGCCGGATTTTCCTTCGGGCAAAAGAAAATATATTCATTTCCGGCATCCAGCATATCCTCAAAATAGCAGATATTCTCATAGTTCCTGCCGTTTTGCTTATCCAGCACATTTAAGCTTCCGTCCCCATTGATCCTCACCTTCAGATAAGCATTTTCCATGGAAAATCTGTTTTCTGCTTTGTTCTCTTCCACGATCAGACGGGCAGCATCGCTCTCCTCTTCCCGCTTTTTTGTCAGGCCAAAGCCGCTCACCATATCTGCGGGCACCAGGCAAAGCGTCCGATATCCCATTGACGGCAGGCTTTCTGCCCACACTGTCACCTTCACCTGTCTTGCCATGTAAGGCTGGCGAAAACGATCATCCGGCAGATCATAGCCAAATCTGACTCCCTGATCCTCAACCACGGCGGCGATCACATTGCCCTCTTTGTCTACCACGCAGTATTCGGGCAGTGCAGCAGCCTTTAACTCCTGATAACTTTCCCAGATTTCAGGCTTATAATCCCGTTTTGCATCCAGCAGAAGGCTCACGCTTTTGCTCCTTTCTGTTCCCGAAGTATTGAATACTACAAAAGGAACAGCCCAATCGCCGTACTTTTCAAAAGCTGACGTATCCACGCGCTCGGCAATCCATCCGGAAGCATCCTCAATGATGGTTTTGGCCACTTCTGTGCTCCTGTCAAAACGGACCTCCATTTCCTTGTTCACCTGATCCACACTGCATCCGCAGATACTGTCATGGGGATGGTTCTGCATCAGAATTTTCCAGGCATATTCCAGTCTGTCATGGGGATATGCATAACCTGCTGTTGCCGCCATGGCTGCAAGCGGTTCAGCCAGCTTTTCCAGGGCAATCTCGTTCTTCCGGTTCAGACGTTTTAAGAATACATGGGAGGAACAGGTATTTACCAGGGTAAACCAGCCGTCAGTCTCCTGGCTGGTCAGTTCCCCTTTTACGGTGGAAAGCTTATCCTCCACAGCTTCTTTTACGCTCTTTACATAATCTTCAAAATTAGAATGCTTAAATTCAATATCGGGATACAGTTTTCTTGCGGTTGCGATCGCTGCAGACAGGTCTTTCTGCACCGGCTGATGGTCGCAGCCGTTCATGAAAAGCAGTTCATCAGTAGCTGCAAACATCTCCGCATTTTTTAACCGGGCATCCCAGTAGGCCTTTGCAGCCTCCTCTTCCACCGGTATTTCCATGCCGTTGCAATACCAGTTAGCAAATAAAATTCCCAGCAAAGCGGAGCCGTCCGGGGATTCCCATATCATCTCGGAATAGGCGGATTCATAGGCTCCACCCTTTTTCAGTTCGTTATTAAATCCCACCGGCTTTACGCCGCGTCCGAAAGCGACCGCTTCCATTCCCGCCTGCGTAAGCAGCTGGGGCATCTGTCCTGCATTGCCGAAAGCATCCGGAAAATAACCCACTTTTGTCAGGTTGCCATACTTGTTCGCCTCCCGGATACCGGTTTGAAGATTTCGCACATTGGCTTCTCCACTGGTCAAAAACTCATCCTGCAGAATATAGAAAGGACCTACGCGAAAACGGCCTTCCTGCACATATTTCTCCAGTTTCTCTTTGTTCTCCGGACAGATTTCCAGATAATCATCCAGCACGATGGTCTGTCCGTCCAGATGAAAACTCTGAAATTCCGGATCTTTATCAAACAATTCCATATTCGCATCAATCAGATCCAAAAGTTTCATTTTATGCCGTTCCAGCGGCATGTACCATTCCCTGTCCCAATGCGAATGGGAAATAATATGCACGGTTTTCTTTTTCATATTCCCTGTCTCCTTTTGTGACACCATGATTCCTTTTACACCTCCACATCATCTCTTATTTGGGATGAAAAATCAACCCCTAAAAATGATAGAACAGCTGCATTTATTTCACTCGTCATCATGGCAATCGCCGAGTGAGGGTCAAGCACGCCCGTTCGGCCCGTCACTCGTGTAAATCAATTCCCCCGCAGCTTGCTGATGAGTCAGCAAACTGCGGGGGATTCTCATTCTTATTTCATCGTATTCAAAAAAGTCCGACAAACCTTATTACAGGATGGTATGGATCCAGCCTTCGGGTCCTTCAATTCTGCCCATCTGGATACCGGTCAGGGTATCATACAGCTTCTGGATAACAGGTCCCATCTTCTCCATACCGCTGGGGAAGTTGATCACTCTGTCGTGATCCACTACTCTGCCTACAGGGCAGATAACCGCTGCTGTACCGCAGACGCCGCACTCAGAAAAATCGCCCAGCTCTGCAAGCTTAACGGGACGTTCGATCACGTTCAGTCCGAGAATATCCTTTGCCACAACTGCCAGAGAACGTCTGGTAACAGAAGGCAGAATGCTGTTTGACTTGGGGATAACGATATTGCCTTCCTTATCAACGAACAGGAAGTTCGCACCGCCGGTCTCTTCAACATACTGTCTGGTCGCAGAATCGGGGAACATGTTCT
>JAFUMV010000073.1 GCA_017482485.1 Lachnospiraceae bacterium | reverse complement strand
TCAAACTCAATCGTCCCGGGCGGTTTAGACGTCAAATCATACATTACTCTATTCACACCCTTGACTTCATTGATGATTCTGTTCATCACCTTGGACAGCACTTCAAACGGAATCTCTGCCGCTTCTGCGGTCATGAAATCGGAAGTGATCACGGCGCGCAGTGCAACCGCGTAGTCGTAGGTTCTTTCGTCACCCATGACGCCAACGGATCGCATATTGGTGAGGGCCGCAAAATACTGGCCGAGGCCCTTATCGCAGCCTGCTTTTGCAAGCTCTTCGCGGTAGATTGCGTCGGCATCCTGCACGATGCGAACCTTGTCCGCTGTCACCTCGCCAACGATGCGGACCCCAAGGCCGGGGCCGGGGAACGGTTGGCGATATACCAGGTATTCCGGAATGCCCAGTTCCAGTCCGGCTTTGCGTACTTCGTCCTTAAACAGCAGTCGCAGAGGCTCGATGATTTCCTTGAAATCAACACAGTCGGGAAGGCCGCCAACGTTGTGGTGGGACTTGATGACTGCGGATTTTCCCAGGCCGCTTTCGATTACGTCAGGGTAAATGGTGCCCTGCACCAGATAGTCAACAGCACCGATTTTCTTCGCTTCTTCTTCGAAGACACGGATAAACTCTTCGCCGATGATCTTTCGCTTTTCTTCCGGTTCTGAATGACCGGCAAGTTTGCTGTAAAAGCGCTCCTGCGCGTTGACGCGGATGAAGTTTAAGTCATACTGACCGTTGGGGCCGAACACCGCTTCTACTTCGTCTCCTTCATTTTTACGAAGGAGGCCATGGTCTACAAATACGCAGGTAAGCTGTTTGCCAACCGCTTTGGATAAAAGCACTGCTGCCACGGAGGAGTCAACACCGCCGGACAGGGCGCAGAGTACCTTGCCGTTTCCGACCTTCTCACGGATCTGTCTGATGGTGGTTTCCACGAAGGAATCCATCTTCCAGTCGCCGCTGCAGCCGCAGACATTGTATACGAAGTTGGAAAGCATCTGCTTGCCCTGCTGGGTGTGCATTACTTCGGGATGGAACTGTACCGCATAGAGCTTTTTGTCCGCATTTTCCATCGCTGCCACAGGACATACCGGAGTATGGGCGGTGATTTTGAAATCTTCAGGTGCTTTCTCGATATAATCGGTATGGCTCATCCAGCAGATTGTCTTTTCCGATACATTTTCAAACAGTGCGGAAGTCGTATCCACATCCACTTCTGTCTTGCCATACTCGCTGACAGGCGCGGTCTTGACGCTGCCGCCCAGCATGTAGGACATCAGCTGTGAACCGTAGCAGATTCCGAGAATCGGAATGCCCAGTTCAAACATTTCCTTGGGACAGCGGGGAGAATCCTCTCCGTAAACGCTGTTGGGTCCGCCGGTAAAAATAATACCCTTCGGGTTCATCTCTCTGATTTTATCAAGGCTCAGGGTGCAGGGATGAACTTCACAATATACGTTACATTCTCTGACTCTTCTTGCGATCAGCTGATTGTACTGGCCGCCAAAGTCAAGAACAATAACCAGTTCTCGTTCCATTGCGTTCCTCCTGTAAATTAGAATCAGCCGCCGAATCAGCCCGCAGGTATGTCCGACTGGCTTAATACTCTCAAAAATGGATACGACAGGAATACATGCACTCCTGTCGTATTGAAAATTAAGATGGGATAATTATAGTTTGTAAAACAGTATATGTCAAAACTTTTTTCAGATTTTATGTCCGATTTTTCATCTCGGTATACCTGGGTGACTGATTTTCTTTACTTCCCGGTAACGGAAAATTGCGACCACTTTCCGCTTTTGTAGCGTAAAATATAACAAATGGATCGGAAAATCCAGTCGATAATCATTGCGATCCATACGCCTATCAGTCCAATTTCCAGTACATAAGTGAACACATACGCAGTCACAACTCTAAACAGCCACATGGAAACCGTCGCAATAACCATGGGCTGCACCACATCGCCTGATGCCCGCAGTGTGTTGGGCAATGAAAAGGACGGTACCCAGAAAACAACCGCCATAATTGCATGGAAGCGCATCACTTCAATCGTCATTGCCTGCGCCTCGGCCCCCAGATTATACAAGGTCACAATCACAGGTGCACCTGCGTATAAAATTACAGAAATCGCAGACATCGCAAGGCCGGCCAGCACGCAGAGACGTTTTGTGTAAAAACGTGCCTGATCGTACTCTCCTGCACCCACGCAGACGCTTACCACGGAAACCAGCGCCATATTGATGGCGACCCCCGGCAAAATATTCCATGTTGCCATGGTATTTCCGACCGCATTGGCGGCAATGGCTGCAGTTCCCATGGTGGAAATTGCGCTCATCACCAGAATTTTTCCCAACTGGAACATGCTGTTTTCCAGACCGTTTGGCACTGCTATATAAAGGATTTTCCTGATCAATTCGCCATCGAAGCGCAGGCGGATCCGGCCACAGAGATTGATGGTTCTTTTTTTATCACAAATCATGACAAAAATGATGACTGCAGCCACATAGCGTGAAACAGTCGTCGGTAAAGCGACACCAGCCACACCCATCTGCAGTCCGAAAATACAGATTGCATTTCCCACCACGTTGATCACATTCATTAAGATCGAAACCCACATGGTGATTTTGGCGCCGTTCATCGTCCGAAACAGGGCGGCACAGGAATTGTAGACTGCCAGCGCCGGAAATGACAGTGCGGTAATCACCAGATAGGTTTTGCTGGCGGCCATCACATCCGCTTCAATTTTTCCAAACATCAGGCTCAGCAGCTGGTCATGTGCCCCGATAAACACCACCGAAATCAGCAGCGCCAGCACCGTTGAAAACTGCAGTATCTGCCAGGCAGTTTTGCTGGCATCTTCTTCTTTCTTTTTCCCCAGAAAATGTCCCGCAATGACTGCGCCTCCCGTTGCCAGCGCTGAAAAGAGGTTTATCAGCAGGATGTTTACCGTATCCACCAGCGAAACGCCGGAAACTGCGGCCTCGCCCGCTGCGGAAACCATGATCGTATCAGCCATGCCCACTGCAATCGCCAGGGTTTGTTCGATCAGAAGCGGTATGATCAGTTTTCTTAAGTCTTTGTTTGAATATAGCATTTTTCTCTCCCGTATGTTATGCAGATTGTGCTGCTGCCCGACAGGGGAGCGCTGCAGCACGGTAACACTCCCCCAAATTCATAAATCGTTTTTATTTTATACATGGATTTTCCGAAAGTAAATGGGGAAAAATGCTATTTAATCAGTTTTGCCGCCTGTTTTTCATTACAAAATGGCACCGCCAAAAACATAACTTAATGCGCATTGGCAGAAAAAGTCACTACACAGACGAAAAGACGTCAGGAAGGATCTCTCTTTTCTCCGTAACGTCTTTTCTGTCACAATCACATTTGCAATTGTCTTTTTATGATGCCCGGAACGATGCACGAACTTTGCGTACCAATATCCGGCCTTATGCATGCACCCCATGGCACTTTTCCCGAAGGTATTTGTCCTTTGTCGCAAGTCCGCCGCGAATGTGCCGCTCGGACTTGTTAACATCCAGCACTTTGCGGGCTTCACCGGCCAGACCTGGATTGATCATCTCCAGTCTCTCCGTAATGTCCTTATGTACTGTGGATTTTGAAATTCCAAACTGCTTCGCCGCCTGCCTCACCGTCGCATTATGCTCAATGATGTAGCCGGCAATCGCCATCGCCCGCTCCTCAATATATTCTTTCACAGGGGGACCCCCGTCATACATTTTTTACATTGTATGACAAGGTTGGAGTGGTTAGACCACTCCGGATGGGAGAAACTTTACTACTAGCGCATATCGCTTGGAATCAATAACAGATACTTTACCGTTGTCTTAACCGAATATCATATCTGCCATTTGGAAGCTGCTGATTTCCTTTATAGTTTCACAATCTTCGTTCTCTGGCTGCCAAACCACTGTGCTTCAAATCCATAGTTCATCTGCATTAACCAGTCAATAGCTATTGCACAATAAAAACAGATAGGTTGCTGTTCAATGACATTGCCAGTGAACAGTAACCTACATAGTTTTCAATAAGTATTTATAAATGTTTTAAGTTCACACGATATTCCCGGAGCAGCGATTCATCAGCATTCGTAATCTGGTGTTCCAGATGCTTTATCAACTTGTCTTTCTCTTTTGGCAGATTTCCCCTTACCTGTATTAAATTAGATGCCCCATCTGTCACAATTCTTGTTGGGACTGTAAGATTTTCAATAAGTGTTTTCAATTCAACGAGTTTTTCTATTTCACTTTCTTCCTTCCAATTACCTTTTTGGATTTCCTGATATAATTCCGAGGTTTTATAAATTGTAAGCATTGATGACTCAATTATTTGAGGATGAAGCCGATTGAAAAGTTCCGCTGTTTTCTTCGCACCTTTTTCCCCTCGTCCAGCACCATAAATACCTGTCAGATAAAAGAAATTGTAGCGGATACCAGCTTCCTCTAATTTTTTACATTGTTCGAAAACATCCTTTGATCCAAACCCCTTATTCATAAATGTAAGCGCTTCATCATCACCTGTTTCGACTCCTATCGTGATACCGTCATACCCTAATACTCTAAGCTCTTTCAGCTCACCAATACTTTTCGGCGTAATATCTGTTATTCTTGCAAAACAGCCGATTGTTTCGTAAGTCGGGAAATATTCCCTGACCATTTTGGCCAATGTTCGCAATTTATCTGTGCTTAAAACAAACGGATTTGCGCCTGTAAAAAAAATTCTCGGTACTTTACTATAGTACCCTTTCGCCTCTGCCAGGTCTTCTTTCACTTCTGCCAGGGGTGACAATCTAAATTTGAAAGGTAAATCTTCATAAAGTGTGCAGAATTTGCAGGAGTGATGCGTACATCCCGCTGTTACCTGAATAAGCAAAGAATATGCTTCGTATGGAGGTCTCCAAATAGTTCCTGAATAATGCATAACAGTATCTCCTTTTCCCGCTGATATTTTTGATGTAACACTACCCGGCATCGATGTACGGATGCTATGATTTCAAATTATAGCTTTCACAATCAAAAAGAAAAGTACTGTCTTTTTTTGTTTATAGCATTAAAAATAATACTAAGTATAAAAAAAGCAGTACATTGAAATAAATACAAAGAATAGTATAATACTGGAAAAGGAGGCCTTTTATGAGCAATATGAAATCACCGTTACCGCAGTGTGCTGCTATGGTAAAAATCCAGAACATATTAAGTGGAAAATGGAAAATCACAATATTGTGGTATATCGCAGAATATGAAGTGCAAAGATTTGGCGAATTGCAAAGAAGACTGGGCGATATCACACAGTCCACTTTAACAAAACAGCTTCGTGAATTAGAGCAGGCTGGTTTTATCTCCAGATATGTTTACCAGGAAGTTCCGCCTAGAGTAGAATATTCTCTAACCGATTTAGGAAAAAGCTTTATTCCTATTCTGAAAGATATGAAAAGTTGGAGTGAAGCACATTTACTGTAAGCACATACCCTTAGCTCCGATGTACAGATACGCAACACGTTGCCATCTGTACACCGATACTGCTTTAGTCCAATCGAGTAGGAGGCGGTGACTAACCGCCGTCCTCTCACAACACCGGACATACGGTTCACGTATCCGGCGTTTTCAATAGTTGACGTGCATAGACTGATATGCTGTGGCTAAATCATAAAAGCCCCAGTGTATCAGTCTTTC
>JAFUMV010000072.1 GCA_017482485.1 Lachnospiraceae bacterium | reverse complement strand
TCCCGGTAAACAAATTTCATGTAACGATCAAGGGCTTTTTTCCATTTGACATTATCCTTCTCTTGCAGATAGCTGATCAGCAGAAGGGCCATGCCGATTCTTTCCCTGCAGGCGTTATGATCGGGGATTGTATCGTCAAAAACCGGATGTTTCTCCTCGTTATCATAAATCAGAAAAGCGCCGTCCAGCGCGCTTTCTGTCCGTCTGTACTGTTGCTTATCCACGATAAAAGAAAGCCTTTTTTCCACCAGTTCATCCATGGACGGTACAACGTTAAAATCCGCAAAGGTCTCTCCGCGGTCGGTTTCCACCCATAATCGGTGTTTTCCGGTTCTTTTCGGCTGATACGCTGTTCTGAAAATATCACCGTCAGCAGACAGCTTAAGCTCTGTGTCTTCTATTCGGGCACTTATCAGCTTTGCCGCTTTGGGCAGCCTGATTTCGGGTTCCACTTTTTCATTCAGAAATACGGTAAAATGCTTTGCCCAAATATCGAGGAAGGAATCATATTCCCGCAGCCTGTCATAAAAAGCTGACCCGTCAGCGCAGACGAAAAGCTCCCATTCCAGCACATATTCTTCGCCAGGCAGCAGCTCCGTATGGGCCAGATTCATTAAAAACACGCCCCGATAGCCATCCTCCTTCTTATTCAGAACACTGTAACTGTCGATCGCACCACGCAAAAGCACCAGTCCCAGATTGGTGTCACTGCAACCCATTTTGACTGCGTTGATATAGGTAGTATGGTGTCCGCACCACAGATGCGTGCTGCATCGGTTCACCATGCAGTCCTGGGCATCGGTATAGCGGTCACTGAAGGGTACCGTGATCCCGAAGCTGTCCTGCCCCAGAAACAGATCCGACTGCCCTGTATTTTTCAGGGTATAGCGTTCACGAAAATTACCGGAAGGAGTGAAGGTACGTTCCACAGTCACATCAAGAATGCCGTTTGTGTATCTGCTCACGGCCTCCGTATCCTTTTCGGAAAAAGATACCAGCTCCATATTCCTGCATCGCGCTTCATAATCTCCCCAGATCCCATCATAATTTTTGCATTGGATCAGTCCCCAGAGCTTTCCCTGATCAATCCAGTTCATCCCATAGCTGTCTGCATTAATCCGAATGGAATCCAGACCGCCTGTCGCAGGATCCAGACCGATATTGAATATACTGTTTTTCATATGTCCTCCCAAATCATGTCTCATGCAGGGTACATTCCTGCAGCCACTTAAGCAGTTGCCCGGCTTAAGATTTGCATGTCCTTTATTTTAAAATAGTAACACGGCTGATTTTCTCTGTAAATGTTCACAGATTTCTTTTTTGGACGTTCAAGCCGCCTTTTGCAGCGTGGGCACAATTTCTTCTTTTATTCTCTTCTTTTCATTTTCCGAATCTGTACCTTTGTCTCCGTTGGCACACATCGCGACTCCACAATTTTCTGCAGCGCCTTATTATGAGTAAATATATCGAGCTGGCTGTGCTCCAGATATTCTAACGTTTTCTCCGGAAATTTCACGTAACAGACCGAAACAGCCCAGGCCACCGCCATTTTCACATAATAATCCTCATGCGCAATTTCATCAAAAATAGGAAACAGCTTTTCCACATATTCTTCCGAAATAAAATAGTTTATACACATTACCACCGCAAATCTGACCACATATGTGGTTTTTGCGCGGAAAAGCGGCTGGATAAATTTCCATATCTGTGCCGGGTACAGGCGTGCAAATTTTAAGCCGGCACAAAAGCTGTCGCAGATGGACCAGTTATCGATCTGAGGCAGAAAATTCTCAATAAGACGTAGTTTGTCCGACATTTCCAAACATTGCGCCGTATCCTTTCGGCCCTGGGCAGCGGTTACTTCTCCGATCAGAAATCCCCAAAGCATGCGTTCCTCAAAGCAAAGGCCGGCGCAACTGGTCAAACCTTCCTGCTGCCCGTTCGGCACGCTTACCCAAGCTGCCTGCGCAGCTGCTTCAAAAGCCTCCAGATATTCTTTCCAGTCCTGTTTTGAAAGCTTCTTGGCCAGCTTATGCAAGGCCGGCAGCCGCACGCCCATCACGTTTGCCGCGCTGCCGCCCAATGCCTCTTCTCCGGGTTTACGCAGCAGAGAGGCCGAAAACTTCGCGTATTCCGGCTCGGCCAGGTTTTGCAGCTTACCGTGGATATCTGCCAGATTTTGCAGTTTGCTGTGGATGTCTGCCGGTTTTTGCGTTTCTCTGCGGATATCTGCCAGGCGTTGGCTCTCTGCGCAATACCTTTTTGCATCGGCGCATTCCTCTGCTGTACAGCGCTCTGCATTGCCGGTCACCTTATTTTTCTGCAAAATAGGCGGCATATTCTTTTCCTTCCTCTATATAATGCTGTGCGTTTTTCAAATTGTGTAAAACTTCCTGCTCCGTCACTTTTCGTTTTACTTTAGCCGGACTTCCAATCAGCAGACAGTTATCCTGCACTATCGTGTTCTGCGTCACCAGTGCGCCGGCACCGATAATACAGTTTTTTCCAATCACAGCATCATTCAAAATAATTGCACCCATGCCAACGAGGGTGTTGTCTCCGATCCTGCAGCCATGAAGGATAGCGCCGTGTCCGATGGTCACGTTCCTGCCAAGTTCTACAGCATGACCGGGATCTACGTGCACAACGCAGTTGTCCTGAATATTACTGCCCTCTCCAACGCTGATGGACGCACCCTCTGCCCGCACCGTGGCGTTGAACCAGATGCTGCAGTCTGCGCCGACCGTAACATCGCCATAAACTGCCACTCCCGGTGCGATGAACGCACTTTCATGTATGTGAGGTGTTTTGATCATTGTTCTTCCTTTCCGATAGCAACCACACAATCTATCCGTATATTTTCCTGTTTTTTCCCCGGAACACAATTTTCGTCTTTTTGATAGGGGGAGCATCGCCGCTGCCGCAGGTCGTTTGCATATGGAAAGTGTAACACACACTTCGGTGCGCGGCAATAGCAGGAAGCTTTAATCAAACAGGTTTGGGCGAATGGAAAAAGATGGCTTTCAGCGCCCCAGAATAAAAGATATTCTCTTCTGTTAACAGGGACATCCCTTGTCAAACCTTCAAATTCCCGTTATACTCTCCTTAGTGTAAAAAACAGAAAATTGCGGTACAAGCTTTTTAGATATCCGCTTTTCCGCAAGAAACAAAACGGAGAATTTTATGAGCATACTCAATGTAGAAAATCTGTCCCATGGCTTCGGTGACAGAGCAATTTTTAACAACGTATCCTTCCGCCTGTTAAAGGGCGAGCACATTGGCCTGATTGGCGCAAACGGCGAGGGTAAATCCACTTTCATGAACATTATCACCGGCAAGCTGCAGCCCGACGAAGGCAAAATCGAATGGTCCAAAAAAGTCCGCGTCGGCTATCTGGATCAGCACACTGTTCTGCAGAAAGGAATGACCATCCGCGATGTTCTGACCTCTGCATTTGATTTTCTTCTCGAAATGGAGCAGGAACTGAATGCAATTTATGACAAAATGGGGGAAGCGGACGAAGAAACCTTAAATCAGCTGATGGAGGAATCCGGCACCCTGCAGGATCTCCTGACCATGCACGATTTTTACATGATTGACTCCAAGGTGGAAGAAGTGGGCCGGGCCCTGGGTCTTGTCGACATCGGTCTGGACAAGGATGTTTCCGAGCTTTCCGGCGGTCAGCGTACCAAAGTGCTTCTGGGCAAACTTTTATTGGAAAAACCTGACATTCTGCTTTTGGATGAGCCCACTAACTATCTGGACAAAGAGCATATCGAATGGCTGAAACGATATCTGAACGAATATGAAAATGCATTTATTTTAATTTCCCACGATATTCCTTTCTTAAACAGCGTGGTGAATCTGATTTATCATATGGACAATCAGGAACTGAACCGCTATGTAGGCGACTACGATAAGTTCCAGGAAGTATATGCAATGAAAAAAGCACAGCTGGAAGCCGCCTATAACAAGCAGCAGAAGGAAATTGCCGATCTGAAGGATTTCGTGGCACGAAACAAAGCCCGCGTTGCTACCCGTAATATGGCCATGTCCCGTCAGAAAAAACTGGATAAGATGGATGTGATCGAGCTGGCAGCCGAAAAACCGAAGCCGGAATTCAATTTTAAAGAAGCCCGGACTCCCGGCCGCTACATTTTCCAGACAAAGGATCTGGTGATCGGCTACGATGAGCCGCTGTCTTCTCCTTTGAATCTGGAAATGGAGCGCAATGAAAAAATCGTCCTCACCGGTGCCAACGGAATCGGTAAAACCACTCTTTTAAAAAGCATTCTGGGCCTGATCGAGCCGATCTCCGGCAGTGTGGAACAGGGCGATTATCTGGAAATCGGCTATTTTGAACAGGAAATGGACCAGAGTATTTCCACTACCTGCATTGAGGAAATCTGGAAGGAATTTCCTTCCTACAGTCAGTATGAAGTGCGTTCCGCACTGGCGAAATGCGGCCTGACCACCAAGCACATCGAAAGCCTTGTGAAAGTGCTCTCCGGCGGCGAGCAGGCAAAGGTACGCCTGTGCAAACTCATCAACAAAGCATCCAATGTGCTGGTTCTGGACGAGCCCACCAATCATCTGGACGTGGACGCGAAGGCGGAGCTGAAACGCGCACTGCAGGCCTATAAAGGAAGCATTATCATGGTCTGCCATGAGCCCGAGTTCTATGAAGGGCTCGCCACCGATGTGTGGGACTGCACGAAATGGACCACGAGAACGGTGTAATATTTTTTGACAAATTCATACAGTGCAGGCACAGTCAAACCTTCTGTCCACCGGCAGCTGCACTGCTCACCAGGCTCCAAAACACCACAGGGCGCAGGAAGCGCTCCTACGCCCTGTGTACCACAATTCAAATTCTGATCCAGGAAAAAACAAATGGCTCTTGCCCGCAAAAGCTCCCTATGCTAAAATACTTATGAGCATAATTTCTATGAATCCGATATCTGATATTCTATCTTTCTTTTCACAGACTTCATGCTTACGATTCACCTAAAACTGCAGGAGCCATGAAAAGAAACGATGCTCCTGAATATTTGCGCGAACAAAACCCACCACATGTGTTTTGCCGTGCCATGCGTGTGACGCGCTTCGTCACAGAAAGGAGCGATCTCATGGAAGATCAGGTACAGATTGTACGAACGTACAAGGACACATTGTTTCGTTTTATTTTCAGGGACCGGGCAAAGTTATTGGAGCTCTACAACGCTCTGAACGGAACGGATTATGACAACCCCGAAGAGCTGGAAATCTACACGCTGGAGAAGGTGCTTTATATGGGTATCAAGAATGATGTTTCCTTCATTTTGGATTCCGAATTGAGCCTGTATGAACAGCAGTCCACATTCAATCCGAATATGCCGTTGCGGGATCTGATGTATATTACGAGGCAGTTGGAAAAGTATATAGTGGGAGCCTCACTTTACTCCTCCACGCTCGTGCGGATTCCGGTTCCGAGATTCGTTGTGTTTTACAATGGAACACCGAATGAGCCGGAAAAGAGGATTCTGAAGCTGTCGGATGCTTTTCATAAAAAGGTTGCTGATCCGGAACTTGAATTAAAAGTAACAATGCTCAATATCAACCTGGGACATAACAGAGAATTGCAGGAAAAGTGCAGGCCCTTAAGAGAATACAGCACTTTTGTCGCAAGAGTCCGGGAAAAGACAAACAACATGCCAATCGCAAAGGCAGTAGATCTCGCTGTGACAGAATGCATCGAAGAGGGGATTCTCTCGGATATTTTAAGATCTCAGAGAGCGGAGGTAATTGCGATGTCAATTTTTGAATATAATGAAGAACTGGAACGTAAGAAGTTTCTCCAGGCGGAACGTGAAGGCGGACGTGCAGAAGGACGTGCAGAAGGACGCGCAGAAGGGCGTGCGAACGGAAATGCCGAATGTCTTCTTCTCCTGCTGTCCAGCTACGGCACAGTCGGTGACAGTCTTCGCACCCGCATAACAGAAGAAAAGGATGCATCCCGCTTGAACGCCTGGTTCCAGATCGCCCTGAAATCAGCTTCTGTGGAGGATTTCATCCACCAGATGGACAATATTTAAGCTCTGCTCCGGCAACGGCACCTATCTCTTTTGCTTGAGAGGTTTTTCTCATTCTGTATAAAAATCACACTTTGTTCTTAAGACCGGCTTCAAACTCTTCCAGATCAATGACTCTGTCAGTGGCTCTTGATTCTTCGGCAGCAAAAACAATCAGATGGTTATCAACAGAGGTCTTAATACCGGAAACAGAGAAGCCATCATAGGTTCCGCACAGATAATCATAAAGCGTGGAAATAATGCCATAATCACCGCCGCCATGGCCTCCATTGATACCATCGCTGGTGATCAGTTCCTGCTCACGAATTTTTCTGCTTTCAAAATCAAAGATCGTGATCGGCGTTTTTCCGTCAATCGCCGCGCGGATCTCACCTTTTGTTCCCATGATGTGAATGAACCGGCCGCCTTTATTGAATGCATTCATGGTAAAAGTAACCGTAACATCACCTTCAAAAAGCATGTTGACGGTCTGGTGATCCACAACATCGTTATCACATTTGAAGACACATTTGCCGTACTGGGTCGTGCGGAGCGCATGTTCCACCTGTTCATCTGTGGGATCTACCTGTCTTGCACAGGTGCTTCTGAACCAGTCATTCTTTTTATCATCCAGATAGAGCTTCACCGCATTATACGGACAGGTACCAGCCACAGGGCATCCGTCAATACAACGTTCCGGTGAACCTTCGGGCGCATTTTCTCGCTTAAAATAGGTAAGACTTCCGAAGGACTGCACTTTTTTACATTTCTTTCCGATCAGCCACTGCAGAATATCCATATCATGGCAGGATTTCTGGAGCAGCATGCAGGAGCTGCGCCCGGAATTGCCCCAGTTGCCTCTGACAAAACTATGGCTCTGATGTACATTGCCTACACATTCCTCATGATTGATGGACACAATATCCCCTATAGCCCCATCCAGAATCAGCTTTTTCAACGTGATAAACAGGCTGCTGTAGCGGAGTACATGACAGACTAAAACATTTACGCCCATTTCTTCTGCATGCAATGCAATTTTCAAGCACTCTTCCGGATCATTGGATACCGGTTTTTCCAAAAGAAGATCGTATTTTAGCGAAATGGCCATCATGGCCGGTTCAAAGTGAAGCTGATCCATGGTAGAAATTATCGCAAAATCAGCAATTTTTCCCAGTGCCAGAAGAGGCTTATAGTCCGTAAAACACATATTGTCGGGAAGATGATGCTTTTCCTTTATGTAGTTGCAGCGGCTGTCAATGGGTTCCGCCACAGCTACGACTCTATATTTTTCTCCCAATTGAGACATGATATCGGTGTAACCCATGCCGCGGTTGCCGGCACCGATCAGTATTGCAGTAAGTGTCTTTTCCATAATGACTCCTTTTTACATTTGCTTCATTAGAAGGACGGTTATCCTGTTTCTCTTACAATATAATAGAAAGAAATGTGGTAGTCCATACGCAAATGGCTACATTATCTGCACTTTTGGCTCAAATTTTTATATGCGGACGGATTGATTCCGGTTTCGTATTTATACACCCTGGAAAAACAGCCGGGACTTTCAAATCCTGGGCGCTCCGCTTCTTGACTTTCTGCGCTCCACGAGGGAGCTTCAATCAAGTTTTATCCCTCGATAGCCCTCTAGGGTCAGCACATAGCTTTCCCGAAATCCACAGACCATGAGCAAATCTTTCGTCTGTTTCAGGCCAACTCCCAGAAATCTTGAATCATGGCAGTCCCAGGTGATCAGTACCTTGCATCCTCGCCTGTTCAGCTCTTTTAAAAGAAAGGGGGCAGGCTGTGGAATTGCGCTTCTCCCCTGTGAAAGAGATTTGATATTGACTTCAAACAGCCGGATTTTTTCCGACACCGCCGCCAACGCTTCCAATGCATAATTCTGATATTCCCCTGAACCGGTATCAAACAGGCCGGCAGAATCGGCGTGGGTTGCCACCTGATCAAAATGCCCGACGATATCAATCGCGCTGCATTCCGTAAGCTTCACAATCTGCTCATAATAAGCTCTGGCAAATTTCATGCCATCTCCCCCAAAATGCTGATTGATCACATTGCGGACCGTATCGGCGGGGCGGACGAACGCCACATATTCATCACCGATTTTCAGATTATGAAGCCCGCCGATCACGTAATCATAGCCGGCAAGATCAATTTGGGAATACATCTCCAGCTCGATGCCACAGAAAATATCGATCTGTCCTCTGTATTTTTCTTTCAGCCGGCGGACTTCTTTTTTATAACACTCAGTTTTTTCGGGCGTCATGCTTTTTCCGGGTCTGAAATAAGTATAAGAATGTCCCGAAAATCCAATGGAATCAAATCCTTTTTTCATCGCCGCAAGAATCATCTCTTCCGGCGTATCTTTCCCGTCACAAAAAGTGCTGTGGGTGTGCAGATTCTGCAAGTAACTCATTTTACATACTCCTAAAAAGCAGTGTCCCCAGGAAACAGCTGTGTTCCCGCTGAAAGGAGCTGCAAGTAAATGGATAAAAGGAAGCATACATAATACTTCCACCACCGTCAAGAGTAAATAGTTGCACACAAAAAAAGCTTTCTGTCCCAGGCTCTTATGATGCATTATAATAACCGCTGTGGGAAGCAATCATATTTCTTTATTTATTGATTTCTCTTCAAAAACTCCAGAATGATCTCGCGAACCTCTCTGCTCCAGAAGTTTCCTTCATGCACCGCACCTTCTACCAGATAAGCTTCGGCTTTTGCACCGCAGTCTAAAAGGCGGTGATACATGCTCACCAGCTGATCCTCCCGCACTGTTTCATCAGCGGTGCCGTTGAGCAGCAGAATGGGGGGATATTCTTTTCCCTCCTCAACATGGTTGATGGGGCTCATTTCCTTTAATACCGCTTCACATGTCGCCAGATCCGCAGAACCGCTCAGGGACACCGCCATCATGGCGTATTCCGGCAGGTGTTTTAAAGGTTCTGCCAGCGCCTCCATATCCGTGGGACCAAAGCAGCTCACCGCTGCGTTGACTTTGTCTGAAAATCCAGCGTATTCGGGCGTCTCATAACGGGGATCATCGGCGGTCAAAGCGACCAAAAGCGCGGTATTTCCGCCGGAGGAAGTTCCCCAGATCACCACGCGCTCCGGATCCAGATGATAGTTTTCCGCGTTTTTGCGCAGATACCGGATCGCACATTTCACATCCTGAAGGTAGGCTGGGAAAGGATTTCCCTTCGAATGATCTCTGTGTCCCACCGTTGCAACCACATATCCTGCATGGGCAAACTGAGCCAGCTGCGGTATCTCAAAATCAAAATTTGGTGTAGTCCATCCGCTGCCCTGCACGAAAACCAGAAGCGGAAGCTTTTCATCCGGCAGATTTGACACATCCACGCTCCAGGGCAGAATCAGGGTCAGCTTCTGAGGTTCGCCCTCCCGGTCGGTATAGATCACGTTCTGCCGCAGCAGGAACTGGTCCTCCAGATTGGGATTGCATTTCAAACGGGAAATTTCAGGGTAACTCATGGGATTCTCCTTTCCGGCACTACCTCTTCACATCAACTTTTCATCATAAACAGCACGTCCGCCGCCCACAAATTTCGGTCTCACTCTCGCGCACACCACATGGGCGCCGCCGATCTGCATGGTGGGAATCCGCACCGGAACGGCCACGGCCTTTAAGTGCATGCCAATCAGTGTATCTCCGATATCTATTCCTCCGTTTGCCGCAATTCTTTCCACCGCAACAGGAGATTTCATTCCTGCCCAGGCTGCCGTTGCAAAGGAACCGCCGGCTTTTAACTGGGGAATCACATTGATTGGCTCATAACCAAACCGCTCTGCTGCCTCTTCCTCAATGATCAACGCTCGATTTAAGTGCTCGCAGCACTGCGCCGCCAGATAAATGCCGCGCTTTTCACATTCAGTCGCCAGAGCCCGATAAACAACCTCTCCGATCTCTTTGCTGGAATAGGAGCCGATCCGGGAATTTGCGATTTCGCTGGATGAACACCCCACAACCACCAGCTGTCCCTTCTTCATTTTGGATACTTCAAAAAATTCTTCTGCTGCACTAAAAACCTGCCTTCCGATCTCTTCCAGCCAGGAGCCGGATAATTTTTCCTGATTTAAACCATTTACCGACATGACACTTTCCCTTCCATCTTTTATAGTATGCAGCCCGCAATATCAGGCTGAAAACAGCACCAGCTGCATCATTTACCGCAAAACTGTCCCATCTGCTCTGCTCCTCGTATGCCATAAGCGTTTTTACAATCATACTATTCAAAATCACATTCATCAAGATAAAAAATACAGAATCCTCCGAATATACGCTGAACATCGCATACATGATATAGAACAGAAGAAAAAATCTCCCGTATTTCACAATCATATACCAGTCTTTGAGCAAAAGTCCTTTCATCCTTTTCCCTACTTTGCCATCGCTACCATGATACTTTCAGCACTCACCTTTTCCGTCACAAAACCATCCGGTATCATGTCTTTATGCACCAGAACCTCTGCACCGTAACCGGTGCTTTTCTTCGCAATCACTGCCGCCGGATCAATTGCCTCCAGATCGTCTTCTCTGATTTTCAACAATGCATATTCCTCCAAAAGCCGGTCTTTTTCCTCGCAAAACGCCCATGGCTGAACCGGTACGCCGTATAAAAAAAGAACCTGTCAGCCGTAATCTCTTTTTCAAATTCGGCTGTCGGTTCTTTTTATTTTATAACTCTTTTATTATCCGGAAAGCCTGCTGCGCAAATTTCTTACTTTTGATGAATCAGAATTCCACCTTCACGCCCATGCGGTCTGTCATTTTTTTCAGCAGACCATAAAAAATATCCACCACAGGACCCAGGCCCAACGTGCACACGATGGTTCCTACGCCGATTTCGCCGCCCATCAGAAAGGCAAGCACAACACACACCACATCCAGACTGATCTTGGCAATACCGATTCGCACACCGCGCTCTTTCATCGCCGAAACAAGATCATCCGTGGGGTTGGAAGGAAATACACACAATACATATGCCGCCACTGCAAATGCAATTATCACCATACCAATCACAAAAATCAAGACAGAATCAAGACATCCTTTTCCTTCCACTCCTGCCAGCACAATTTTCCACAGATCCGTAAAAATCCCCAGAAAAAAAGAGGAAATAAATGTGGTGAGACGCAGCATCTTCTTTCTGATCACAGCCGCAAGAATGACTGCGATAAAAGCCGTCATATAAATCGCATAGGAAGTGTTGATTCCCAAAAGATCCCCCAACGCAAAGTTCAGCGCGTCATAGCCGCCAGCGCCCAGATGAGAATTCACCGTCAGCACCACTCCCAAAGGCATAATCGCAATTCCGATCAGATATAAAATCACATTCACAATCCAGTCCCGCAGGGACAGCTTTTTTACATAGTTTTTTAACCAGTTCATCTTTTGTACTCACTTTTGGGTTTTTATCTATTATAACGTCAGGAACAGTAAATGGCTACTGCTAATTTCTACGATTTATAGTAATTTGCTCCGGCAGCCACCAGTAATTTTGTTGTTCTTACCTCATTCAGACACTGCAGCCCAGAGATAGAAAGCAGGGCGTGGTTATATACCATAGCTGAATTATTATCCCAAATCAAGGCTATACACTGAATTTTTTGCCGAATTTTTTTTAAATTTACCATTGACTTTTTAAGCAAAATTGTGTAAGATAATAGAGCTATCGAAGCGTGGCTCAGTTTGGTAGAGCGCTGCGTTCGGGACGCAGAGGTCGCGTGTTCAAATCACGTCGCTTCGACTTCCGCTAAAGCCTTATTTTATAAGGTTTTAGCGGTTTTTTATTATTGAATATTCTCAGGAAATATTCCTGAGAATGCTACGGTGTACAGATGGCAACACAGTGGCCCTCCCTGTCATTTATACTAACGTTACGCCCTCAGGCAGCGTGACTTTCGGCTCTTTTCCAGCCCGCAGATTCAGTTCAATCATTCCAAAAGGTGTCGGTATCTGAACATCCGCATACTCCAGTCCAAGCAGAGTGGGATGTAATCGGATCTTTTTATATCCCGGCTCCACAATTTCCAGACCGGACAGTGCCAGCGGCAGCGCATATGCCGGAGCTCCTCCCCAACCGTGACTGTAATCGAAGGTGTAGGTTTCATCCGGCAGATAGAAACCTTCCGGCAGCCCCTTTGCAAATTCCCGGACAGGCTCTTTCCACTGCTCGAGAATCCGGCGTGTATATTCTTCACACAGACCGTTTCTGTAGACCGCTTCCAAAAGAAAATGGGCAAAATAAATCTGCACCGGTCCCAGTTCATCATCCTCAATAATGCGGCTTAGCAGATCGCGGCAGGTTTCTTTATCAAAGAAACCAAAATAAGCAGCCAGGATGTTGGCATGTTTGCGGTAATAACGTTTTTCCACGTTCTGAGGCATGTAAAAGTATACCAGTTTTTCCGGTGTGGGCGTATTGAGTCCTTCAAAAAAGAGCTTTCTTTCGCTGTCATAAAGATTTTCAAGAATTGCATCATGCAGCGTCTCAGCCTGCCGCCTGCGCATTGCAGCCATTGCCGGCTCTTCCAGGGTTTCATAAATTTTCTGTGATGTCATAAGCGCACCATAATAGAACATATTCAGACAGGTCTGCCCCAGAGCCTTTGGAGGGCGATGCAGGGAAATGCCGTCCGGGGACAGCCAGTCCACAAACATGAAGTTAGGCGGAGTTTCCAAAATTCCGTTATCTCCCAGATAGGTGGCAAATTTATCCAGCACTACTGTCAGCGCATCCTCACAATCGTTCAGAAGTTCTTTTTCGCCGGTAAAACGATATACATCCCAGAGCATTTCCACCCAGATCATCATATAATTGGAGTGGAACATTCTGCCGTCACGGTAACGCAGCATTTCCGCAATTCTGCGGATATCAAAAGAGGACAGGCGCAAATCTCCGAAAGTCATCGCTGTCATCATGGTCTGCACATAATAATCGCCGGCACAGGCCAGAGGCTCACAGTGGCGGGGGCTGTCCAGATGAATGGTCTGCCTGCACATTTTTACAGTGTGCATACAAACCTTAAGCACCTGATTCAATTCTACATCGGAGGTTTTAGTCACTGCACATTCCCCGACCGGATAATGAGTCACAATCAGTGCCAGGGACACTTCTGCCTCCTCATTTCCCGAATTTTGAGCTTCCACATAAAAGCATCCTGCACTCTGCAGTCCAAGACCTCGATAATAACCATCTTTTACAAAAGTCAGCTCTTCCAGCGTACCCTCTTCCTCTCTCTCCCGAAAGTATACCTTTACATCCAGCCGGCTCTGTGTGACGGCAGTCGCTGTGAGGTAACCGGCATAAACCATATCAAAAGGCATGATCGCTGTCGCTTTCTCTCCTGCCGGAATCACAAGCCTGCTGCCCTGCGGTTTAAGCTCCCACTCCACGCAGGAAGGGATCGGGGAATCCTCGCAGTGCCAGATATTGAATACTTTTTCTGCTGCAACCGGCAGCTCCTTTGCAATACTGTTGTCGAAACGATTCGGAGCGACATAAGCGGACAGGCGCTGGGCTTTCCAGCTCTCGTCCGTAAACACCATTTTCTTTGTTCCGTCTGTGAAACGGATGTGCGCAGTCAGGAAAAAACCTCCGTGCCCCCTGGAATAATCAAACATTCTGACCGGTGCCATCCGTACCTGGGCATAAAAACTTATTTCTCCTTCTGCAAACTCCGGTTGTTCTTCCTGTGTAAGCTCCAGCTTTGTGGCATAGTATTGCGGCAATGCCTCCTCCCGATACAGCTCACAAAAATCTCCGCCTCCGGTGGCCGGACCACTGGCAATATGTTTGCTGTTACAGTATAATGCAAAAGCGGTATCCCCGGAGAACCGCAAAGAAACAGATTCTATCGGTTTTAAAAAATGATATTCTCCTGTCAGCGCAACGACTGCGTATTCCTTAAACTCATTTGATCCCGGCACCTCAAGACTAAAACAGTTGGTCTGATATTCGGGATAAGCTTCCTTCGGAAGCCAGATCCATTGTTCAACCGGACGCATTATACCCCCTCCATTCCCTATGCATTTGATGACTGCTGATTTTCCTTATACAAGCTTTGATCTTTTTACTCTACCTTTGCATCTATCGCAAAGTAAAATGCCCCGTTCCAGTTAAAACGGATATTTTGCAAAATCAATCTGCGGTTCTTTAATGTTCCGCCCATTTTTTCTTCTATTAACTCCGACAGTTTTTCCAGGAAGAACTGTCTTGTTTTTTCTTCCTTCTCCTTCAGGAAATAAGGGTCTATCTTCTCCTGCTTCGCATAGGAATCCAGAAACATTCTCAGCACATTTGCCTGGCACAGCCAGTCCGCTATAAGAGCCCTTCCGAGAAAAGAATCCGCATTTCTGCCCAGATCCGGGGTTTGCTTCCAGCAATCATAGTAGCTTGCGATGATCAGCATGGCGATTACCACACCATTGGTATTTTCGGCAGTATTCCATCCGCCGAAAGCCTGTATCCGGTCAAAAATATGATGGGACTGCGCACGGGCCATAAATGCGTTGTCACAGCCATTTGCCATGGTGACATCGGAAATTCCCACCGCTTTATTATAAACATCCCGGTAATATTCAATATAACGCAGCATTTCTTCGGTATTAGTGCAGTTGTCGGAAGCAAAATCCCTTCCGTTTTTCTGATCAGCGCACTGAATCTGACGTTTTCCCGGCGCATTCACCGCCAGCATGGCATTGGAATCCACAGGTGTTTCGGTACAGATGCCGCCGGCTGAAATGATCTGCCATTTAATGCTTTCTCCCAACGGTCTGTCCTCAAACAGAGGAACCACGCTGCTGCCCGACAGGGAAGAATAACGCACATAAATCGCCGGGTGGTAGTCATGACACAGACAAAATACCCTTGAAAACAGCACGCTTCCCGCTTCATCTGCGCCCGGGTAGCAGTATACCCGGCTCATCACATTCTCCCGCTCCACTTTTTGAGCTATTGCGAGCTGATCCATGGCCGCATAACCAAATTCTGCCGTGTCATCCTTGGGAACAGTCAGAATGTCGAATACGCCTTCCTTTACCAGATCCACAGAAGTCAGATTCACAAACCGATCGATCTCTCTTCTGTCCAGAAAATCTTTCAAAATATTTTCCGGTATCCTTTCTTTCAGCAAAACGGCTTCTTTTTGCTCTTCCTCCGTAATGCCGGCTCTGTTTTTCTTATCCGTCAGCCAGGTATATTTCCAGATATCTCTCCCGTAATCTTCCCAGTAATCCGGATCCTCATGAGCGTCATTGTATGCCGCCACACGGGCTGCCAGATTAAACGCGTGAATGTGCAGCCTCGGATTTTCCAGCTTGAGCCTGCGGAATCCTTCCATATACTCTGCACACCGCTCCATGCTGTTATGATGGATTCTTGATCCGATAATATTGCCGTAAACCAGTGTGTCAACTGATAATATGGCATACTCACATTCCTGCGCATTTTTAAACAGCCATTCCCATATCTTATCCTGATCTGCGGGCTGCTTTAAAAAGCCCATCCATTCATAAGGCGGCCGCAGAAGCTCCATATCTTCTGTCATCAAAGAAAGTCTATAGGGGAATTCATAATTGCAGTCTCTGTCATCCAGCGGGACATATAATATCTTCGTCATCTCATTTACCTCCGGGATCTCTGTCCAGATTGATTATAAACTGCCGCCCGTTGCTTCACAACCATTCCGCAATCCTTTAGAATCCAGATTCGGATTTTGCGCAAAATGCACTACTTTATCCTGCTTTTTTTCGATTCATTTTCAATTTAAAGGCTTATTTTTGAAAGTAGTTTACAAAACTGCAAATTGCTGCTCCTTTTTCCCTGGAGTCTCCGGATTCTCCAGACTGTCCAGCTTTTCCACATCTTCTTTTGTCATCGGCACCCAGGACTTTCCGAAATCCGTTTCTCTAAACAGCTCTGTCAGACCTGTGAGCTGCTTTAAACGCAGAATTTCATCCCGATCCATGCCCAAATGCCTGGAAATCCAGGCATCGCTTCTGCCGATTTCGTGGAGTTCCTTTACAATGTTGCTCATCAGCTCCACATCATGAGAACCGCGGGCCCGGTTATGACGGATTGTGCTGGCCATCCGCTGATCAAGAGGCTTGTTGATCACAGAGACGGGCAGCTTTCCTTCCTCCCTTTCATAAATATCGGGATAATCCAGCATGATTCTGTAACGATGAAAGCCGTCCACAATGATATATGTATCCTTTTTGCTGTTATAATAACAGACAATGGGCATCGTATAGCCGTCCTCTTTGATACTGTCATATAAAAGGCGCATTTCCGGCGGTGCAACGGCATTGGGATTATAGCTGTTAGGTTCGATTTTTTCAATAGGTACACGAACGATGTTGTATACAGGGCTTACGAATTTCATCAGATTCCCTCCAGTTTTCCGTACTTTTCTTTGATCAATTCAACTCTTTTTTTATCTTCCCTCAAAAGGCCAAACCCCATGAAACGGCACAGATGGTCATTTTTCAGAATGCAATAACACATTCTCTTCCAGGACGGCACATCCCTGGTCGATTTGATATCATCCGTATGATCGGGAATGGGCTGCATAAAAACCACCCGCGACTTTTTATCCAGCGTGTAGTTTGAAACTCCGTTCAGCGCAATCTTATAGCCCTTTTCCTGCAGCTCCTTAATGGTTTCCACGGAAAGTCCGCCGCCCGTATTGTGCCAGAATTCAATGGAAGTCTGGAATTTCTTAATATAGTTATTGCGCAGTCTTACCGGCAATGTGTCCAGCAAAAACAGCGTATAGGATTTCCATGTATGTCCCTCCGGCAGGGTGATGTTACGGTACCCCATGGCCTTTGTTTTTGCATAAATAGAGGTGAAATTTGCGCCCTGCACCCTGCCCACCAGCCTGGTCCAGGTTTCCGGCTCCAGCACCCGGTACAGATTCAGCGCCTCCTTGGCCCAGTCGTTAAACGGAGAAGCAACGCGCATCTGAGAGGGCTTCACTCCCGCTTTATAATACAGGTCGTATAACTTGTTATAAGGATATCCGAATTTAAAATAGGCCGTCCACACATCGGAGGTGGACCAGTCATACAGCGGAGAGCCCGTCCATACGTCCTTGAACTGCTGAGAAATCCAGCACTGCCCTCCGTATCCGTTTTTCTTGTTTAAAAAACCGCTGTAACGCTGCAGAGACTCATCCGCCCGCATTCCCAAAAGACAAATTGTCTTTTTGTTGGCATGAATCTGCTTATACCATCGTCCGAACTGCTTTGCCAGGTCTTCCTCCAGCATTCTGTATTTATACAGACTGAACGGATTTTTCCCCATATGAATTACATATGGCCTGTTCGGCAGGGGCCGGACCCAGATTTCTTTCTTCGTATCGTCCCAGGGATACCAGTATGTCTGAAAATTGCTCATCGCGCTGCGCACCGTCATCGGCAGACATACCCAGTAAGGCTCCACTCTCGACTCATACATATCAAATACCTGCTCCACATATTCTGTTGTGAAGTGGTACTGCGCCTCAAAATCCTGATGAAAAATCCCGATTCTCTTCCGGATCTTATTCTGCTTCATGTAATCCATGATGAGATGTACCAGAAGTCCGCTGTCCTTACCGCCGCTGAAGGAAACATAAATATTATCAAATTCCCGAAAAATAAAATCAAACCGCTGCTGCAGCGCTTCATATACATTGATGTCCAGATACTTTTTCTCCATTTTCCGACTCCTGTTTTCCCCCAAAGCGTATTACCTTATTTTACCTTTTTTGGAATAAATTGTCAAAAATCAACTGATTTTGCTCCAGGAAAACAAAAAGGGACATACAGAAAATTTTATTTCTGTATGCCCTCTCATCGAATTTATGTCGAATCAATAAATTCCTAGCGTATTGTCACAGGAAATTTCCTCTTATAAACTTCTGTATACACAAGCTTTCCGCCGATTCTCTCAGACTTCATGAGACTGACCGAGGTCACCTTCTGTCTGATGGGAACAAGCTTTTCTCCAAATGCAGCTTCCGAAAAGCCATCTTCCATCACCATTCTTCTGCCCAGTGTGATGTGAGGCCTGAAGGTTTTTTCATCCACCGGAATCTGATTCTGTTTCAGCGCAGTTATCAGTTTTTTCTGCAGGCTCTCAAGAGCCGGATTTTTGCCTGAGCCGATCCAGTAAAGTGTGCCCTCCTGCTGGTTGAACTTTCCGAAACGGTCAAATACCATTTCAAAAGGTTCCGCCGTTAACACGTCCATCACAGCGCAGGTCTTTTTATAGACAGGATTCGGCACCTCTCCGATAAATGCCAGCGTCAGATGCAGGTTTTCTTTTTTCGTCGTATTTCCCTGCAGCGCCTGCCCGCGCAGCTGCTTGGTCACACTGTAAAGCTGTTCTTTGTTCTCTTCCGAAAATCCCAATGCGATGAAAAGTCTCATTTTGCACCTCCACAGAATGTGCGCCTGCCGGGCACATCAACATCAGAAGCGCCTCTGACTCGCAGGGCGCTTCTCCATCAGTCCCCTCAGGGTACAAGGGGTCCATATTATTTTACAACAACAGATACAACAGTGTCAAAAGCAGTCCGACACAGGCCATGAACAGACCGAAGGAAAGGCTTCTTCCGATAATGATGCTGTTTTCCGACAAATCCTCATAAATCATCGCGAACTTGTGCTTATAATCTGTTTTCCTGTGAAGCACAGTCTCTGCCGAATCGATAAAGCTTCCTGCCGTATAGGTCAGCCAGTTGCCTTCATCCAGTTCGTGCGGTATCGGGCTGTCACGATAAATGGTTTTGCGAAGCAGAACAACGATGCTGTCCAGAAGGCGATCCAGAAATCTGGAAGCTGTGCCGAAAATCAGCGGCAGCACCGTACACAGAAGCGGTCTGTAAACCAGGTTTTCCAGATCCAGCCACTGCGGCCATCTGTTTAAATAGATCCGCTTTTCTCCTTCCTTCTTTGTCAGAACCGGACGAACAAAGCCGAAATAAACCAGTGCGCCGATTGCCAGAGAAATCAGTGCGCCTTTCAGATTTTCAATGCTGAAATAGGAAATTTCCTCCGTCACACCGCTGCTGCCGAAAAATCCTTCTCCAAGCTCTGCGAAGTGGTCCATCAGCTGATGGGGCAAAAGACCGAGAATCGGAATCAGCACCGCGCTGCCGCCCAGCGCAATTTTGCTCTTTATCCCCATAAAATTCGGGCGGATGGCGTCATATTTGAGCTGCGTC
The DNA here is from genome assembly GCA_017482485.1 of Lachnospiraceae bacterium. Lineage (GTDB taxonomy): Bacteria > Bacillota > Clostridia > Lachnospirales > Lachnospiraceae > Gallintestinimicrobium. The sequence continues at coordinate 19,538 of JAFUMV010000072.1, read as the reverse complement.
TGGGTGCTGTCATTTTTTTCTACAAAAAGAACAACATACAGTTTAAGCATATATGCTGCGGTAAGACCGCCGCTGATCAAAAACAGCCATTCAACGATTCCCAGCCAGGCGGAAGAGGTGAAAAATGCGGTAAAAGCATTGTTCGCCCATACCAGGCTTTCTGATGCTGCAATATTTCTGTACTCCACGATGGATTCGTGAATCAGCGTCTTGCTGACATAACCGGAAAATCCCGGAACGCCGGCAATTCCCAGCGCGCCTGCCAGAAATACTGCCTGCAAAAAGTACTTTCCTCTGCCGAAACCTTTGATTTCATTTAAGTCCAGCTTATGGATTTTCATGAATACCGCACCGGCCGTCATAAACAGGATCAGCTTGAACAGAGAGTGGTTCACCATGTGCAGAAGGCTTCCTCTCGCAGCCAGACCGTTTTCCGTTCCCAAAAGCACCATCATGCCGATGCCTGTCAGAATAAATCCGATCTGAGAAACGGAGGAACATGCCAGCGTGCGCTTTAAATCGATGGAAAATACCGCCAAAACAGCTCCCACTACCATGGTTAAAACGCCGATCAAAAGCAGAAACGCGCCCCATTTTCCATCATATAAAAACAAAGATGAGGTTACGGCCACAATACCGAAAATGCCTGCTTTTGTCAAAATACCGGACAAAAGTGCGCTGGCCGGTGCAGGTGCCACCGGATGCGCCTTGGGCAGCCAGATATGCAGCGGAAATGCGCCCGCTTTTGCGCCGAAGCCAAACAAAAGACAACCGCCTGCCACATACAGCCTTGTTTTGGAAAAGGACAACGCTCCAAAAACTTCTTCTCCCGAAACAGCGGGCACAGCGGAGGCCGCCCGCAGGGAGATAATTCTTCTGCCCAATTCACTGATTTCCAGCGTGCCGAACATATCATAAAGCAAAAACAGACCCATCAGCATCACCAGGCCGCCCACCACTGCTACGGCAAGATATGTCTCCGCCGCCCGCAGGGACGATTTTGTCTCATCATGTGCCACCCATACATAAGAAGTAAAGGACATGATCTCAAAGAAAATAAAGGTTGTATACAAATCAGCGGATAAGAACACACCCACCGTTGCGCCCAGCGTCAGAAGCAAAAACAGATAATATCTGTTCCGGTTCCGATAATGTCCGAAATATTCTTCGGAAAAAAGTGTGGTCATCATCCACATAAAGGATGCTACCAGACAGTAAAGAGAACGGAATCCGTCCAGGCACAGTTTCAATCCCATGCCAAAACCCGGACATTTCAAATACATCTGCCGATATCCGCCGTCAATTCCCGCAAAGAAAATGATAAACAGCACAAGAAAGGCAATGCATTCCACCACTGCCACGGCCTGTGCCAGCAGGTTTCTCTTCTCTTTGCTCTTACGGCCGATCAGCCAGGAAGCTGCAGCTCCCGCAAAGGGCCAGAGCAGCAAAAACAGTAAACTATAATGTTTTCCCATATCACATCACCCCGTTGGCTATATCCGTAAAAAACCGGATCAGTGATTCCGAACCGACTCCGAAAATCACAATAAACACCGCAAACACAAACAAAGGAAACAGCATGAGCCAGTTGGGATCCTTATATCCGGCAATCTTTTCCATATCAAACCCTTCCGGCGGGAAAAATGCCCGAATCACGATCGAAAGCATATAAACTGCCGTCAGCAGAGCCGATACCAGCAGCGCACCGACGCCCACATAAGAAAGCACATTTTCGCTCATAACCGCCGCATTCGCCAACTGCCATTTACTGATAAATCCGCACAGTCCCGGTACGCCCATGAGGGCCAACGCTGAAACCGTAAAGATGCCGAATACTTTGGGCATCTTTCTGCCCAGCCCGTCCAGTTCATGCACATAATGCTTGTCCGTCTGGTGCATGATCGCACCCGCACAGAAGAAAGAACAGATTTTCATCACCGCATGGAAAATCATGTGTGCAAAGGCGCCTACCAGTCCCAGAGGTGACATCATGGTCACACCAAACAGAATATAGGACAGGTTGCTGATTGTGGAATAAGCAAGTCTGCGCTTGATATGCGTCTCCTTCAGCGCACGGCTGCAGCCATAGACAATTGTGAAAATGACAATTCCCATCACCACATTCTGTGCCCATGTTCCCTGTAAAAAATCTGCGCCGAAACTGTAATAGGTCAGACGGATGATTGCAAAGGCACCCGCCTTTACCACTGCCACGGCATGCAAAAGCGCCGTAACCGGTGTGGGGGCCACGCCCGCCTGGGGCAGCCAGGAGTTGAAAGGAAATACCGCAGCTTTTACACCAAATCCCAAAAATGCGATTACATAAATGAGCAGCAGCGTGTCCGCCTTATCCCCCAGTGTCTCCATATCCAGCACCCCGCCATAGGTGAAGTTCACCGTGGAGCCGTAAATCATTAAAAATACAAGACCGATGAAGGAAAAAGCCGCGCCGCCCAGAGAATAATACAAATATTTTCTGGACGCCAGAATCGCTTCCCTTGACAGCGTGTGAAGTACCAGCGGCACCGTCACCAGCGTCAGAAGCTCATAGAAGAAATACATGGTCAGCATATCTTCCGCAAACGAAATTCCCAGTGTTACACCATAAGTCATGGTATAAAACATGAAAAATACCTTTTCATTGCTCTCCTTTTTCATGTACTCAAAGGAATACAGCATTGCCAGCGGCCACAGGGCACTCACCAGCCCCGAGAAAACCATGCCGCAGCCGTCCAGCTTAAAGGAAAGGGAAAGATTATTCACAAACTTCACCACCGGAATGGCCTCTGTGGGACCTTCCGAAATGATGCTCCATACCAGGACGCTTGTAATCAGCACAATGGTCTCAAGATATGCCAGCATATGCGTTCTTTTTTTGAAAGGAATTACCATTACAAGGCTGCCTCCCAGAATCGGCATCAAAATGGCAGCCACCATCATAACAGGATTCATCTCTGCACCCCCTTTTTATATCAGCTGACCGGCAATTGCCGAAAATCCATTCATTAAAAGCTCGGGAGCAATGCCCAGAATCAATGCCAATCCTGCCAGAATCAGAATCGGAATCACCATCTGTTTTGCAGGCTCTTTCTTCTCCAGCGCAGCATAGTCATAATCTGCTCCCGGGAAAAATCCGTTGATTGTGATGGGAAGCAGATATCCGGCCGTCAGCAGTGCACTCACCAGTAAAATTACGGGCCCCAGCCAGGAAATCACAGGCATCTTTGTGTGCAGGGCACCAATGCACAGATACCACTTGCTGATAAACCCGCTGGCGGGCGGAATACCGATCAGCGCCAGCGAACAGATGGTATAGCACCACATGGTGACAGGCATTTGTTTACCGATTCCTCTAAGCTCGTCCACATTGTGCTTCCCGGTCTGATAAATGATCGCGCCGGCGCACAGAAACAGGCAGCACTTAATGAATGCGTGAAAAACCACATGCAGCACGGAACCTGTCATTGCGGTCTGGTCGAATAGAAACAGACCAAATAAAATATAGGACACCTGACTGACGGTGGAATAGGCAAGGCGTTTCTTGAGGCCCTTTTCCAGATAGGCCAGCATCGATCCCATAAACACGGTCACAAGGCTCAAAGTGATCAGTGTAATCTGCACCCAGGTTCCTTTTAGGAAATCCGCACCGAAAATGTAATAAGCCACGCGGATAATTCCCAGCACACCGCTTTTTACAATAATGCCCGACAACGCTGCGGATGCCGGTGCCGGTGCCACCGGATGCGCGGTGGGCAGCCAGCCGTGCATCGGAAACATGCCCGCCTTTACGGAGAAACCCAGCAGCATGAAAAACGCTGCCACTAAAAGCAGTCCTTCTTTTCCTTCTACCAGAGTCATATCCAGAACACCTTTTGCGGTAAAAGTCAGCGTATTTGCATATCGATAGACAAAATACAGGCCAAACAGCACCATATATGCGCCGCAGAAGGAATAAAACAGATATTTCAGACCTGCCATAATCGCCTCTTTTGTGCGCTCATGCAAAACCAGAGGCATGCTCAGCAGAGTCATCATTTCGTAAAATATGTAAAAGGTGATCAGATTTCCGGCAAAGTCAAGCGCCATCAAAATGCCGTACACCATTAAATAAAATCCGAAAAACCGCTTTTGTTCTTTTCCTTTTTTCATATATTCAAAGGAAAAAAAGCCGGCCAATACCCATACTACAGAAACTACCGCAGCAAATATTTTTCCCATACTGTCCAGATGAAAATACACGGGCAGCCTGCCTGTCAGATAAAACAGCGTAAAGGATACTTCCGGCCCTGTCACAAGCCCCAACACGGAAAGCGCTGTAATAATCAGCACACATCCCGTATAGAGAGTCATCGTCCGGCCGCGCTTAGGTGTCTGTCCGCACAGAAGCAAAAGGCCCATCACAATCGGAAAAAATATGGGAAATAAAATCTTCAAAGACTCATTCATATTTCCTCTCCTCTATTATCCGAACATGGAAAGTCCGGATTCAATCCATTTCACAATCGGCTGGGAACACATGCCGAGAAATATGTTCAGCACAATAAAGCAGATCAGCGTCACCGCATAAACCTTCTCGCTTTTCATTGTGATAACCTGACAGTCTTCTCTGTGTTCCGGCACATAAATGCGTATCACGGTTTTCATGAAGTAAATCGCATTCAATATGACAGAGACAGCCATGGCAATGACTGCGGGCATCATTTTCATATTGTCACCAATAGCCGCTTCCGCAAACAGAAGTTTGCTCACAAAGCCGGAAAATATGGGAACGCCCACCATGGAAAGAGAACCCACGGTAAAGGCAACACCGGCAATTTTGTTCCGGTATCCGGCGCCGGTCAAATCCTGAAATTTACGGCTTCCGTTTGATACATCCGTCAGACCGATGGCGGCGATAAACAAAAGTGATTTGGTAGCCGCATGGGATAAAATATGGAAAACACTTGCAACGATACCAATTTGAGTTCCAAGACCAAATCCCATGTAAATATAACCGATCTGCGCTACACTTGAAAAAGAAATCATACGTCGGATATCGTTCTCTCGAATCGCGCTTAAAGAACCGAAAATCATGCCCAGCACACCGAATACGAACAGCACATTGATCACCTTACTGTCCGCAATGATATCAAATCCGATCACACGGTAGAAAATTTTGATCAGCAGGAAAATATATCCCTTGGAAACCAGACTGGACAGCATGGCCGCAGAGGAAACCGTCGAATATCCATAGGCATCCGGCAGCCAGGAATGGAACGGAAACAGCGCGCTCTTAATCGCAAGACCCGCGCTGATCAGGCCGATGGTAGTCAGAAGCGGAATCGTATATTCATGCTGTGTTGCCAGCTGGGCAACGCTTTCCTTAATGTTTGACATCAGCAGATGTCCCGTCAGATCATACAGCGTACAAAGTCCCATCAAAAACAGACCGGAACCCAGAAGGCTCATGATCATGTAACGTACAGCCGCTTCAATGGTACGTCCGATCTGCCGTATCATGATCAGACCGCAGGCTGCAATCGTGTTGATTTCCACAAAAACATATGCTGTGAACAGGTCGTTGGTATAAATCAGCGCAAGCAGCGAGCTTAAAAGCAGATCCACCAGAATGTAATACAGGTTATGCTTACTGTACTCCACTTCTCTTAAAAGCTTTTTATGACCGCCCAGCATGGACAGCAGCATAATCACACAGAAAAACAATGCCATACCGGCTTCCAGCACACCGGCTCTGATTTCGTTTCCCCAGGGTGCGGGAAAATGTCCCATCATATAGGTATAGGATTCTCCTGTCTGTGCCAGATACCCCAGCAGAATGGCGGACATAATTCCCACTGCACTGATCAGGAAAGTGTTCACCCACCTCGCTGCCTTAGGGCACAGCACGGAACTGACAATTCCTGAAAACATTGAGAGAATGATGGAAAAGAACGGAAAATTCTGAATAAAGTTCATCACATTCCCTCCTTTTTAAGCCTCATGGAAATCTCATCCAGATCCAGCGTATGATATCTGCGGTATAAGCGAATGGTCAAAGAAAGCATGATCGCCGTTACGGATACGGAAACCACAATGCCTGTCAGCACCAGACCGCTGGGAATTGGATTGATATAGGCGGAAACCTCCTGAACGCCGTCCACCACGATGGGCGCCACCCGCCCCGCAATATATCCTTTTTCCGCCAGATACAGATAAATAGCGGTATCCATGATATTAAGACCGATAATTTTTTTAATCAGATTCTTCTGTAAAAGCAGGTTGGAAAACCCGATGCCGAACAAAATCACCGCCACGGCTTCTCCATAGTTGGCAAACAAATTGGGACCGAACATTTAAAATCCCCCTTTCCTGAAAAGCGCATAAAATGCGTACATCGTACAGGCAACTACCATGCCGACGCAGATATTCAGGGGCAGAATCAGACCGCTGGACACAATAGCCCCCGGCGTTCCCAGCGGAATGCCGCTCTCCAGATGATTTGCACCCGTAAAAAAGGAATAGCTCTTTGCCAGACAGTAAAAAGTCAGGGCTACAAAGCAAATCCATTTGTAGGTTTTCTCTGTAAAGAACCGCTCTGTCTTTTCAAATCCGAAAGCGTTCAGATACAGAATCAGTCCTGCACCGATAATGGCACCGCCGCTGAAGCCTCCGCCCGGAGAAAGATGTCCGTTCAACACCACATAAATACCGAAAATAAAAATGATGGGCACCAGAAATCCCGCAACCTTCTGCAAAATAGCATCATTCTTGGGCTCATAAATCCGGTCATTGGCCTGTGCCTCTGCAATGGTCATTGTCATATCGTCTTCCGCTTTGCTGTAAACCTCCACACCGGGTTTTGCCGGTGCCTTCTTTTCCTTATCCAGACGCATTAAAATCAATACGGTCACTGTAGCGATAAACAGCACATTGGATTCCCCGAAGGTATCAAAGGCACGATAGTCCAGAATCATGCCCGTCACGATATTCACCGCGCCGGTTTCCTGCAGTCCGCTCTCAATGTAACGGGCAGAAACCTCATTGTTCACCGGATTATCACCATCTCCGTAATGCGGAAGCCAGGAAACATTTACCAAAAGAATGGAAATCAGCGTGATACAGAAAATCACCGCCGCAATATTGTACATTTTATGAAACAGCTTCAGCTTCGTATTATCCCTGACATCATAAATCTGTTCCCTCAGCTGAGCCCGCTCCTCCATGAGCTCCCGAATTTCGCCCTCCTTCTGTTCGTATTCGGGCTGCGCCTTCATTTCCACTTTTCCAATCAGCGTGTCCTCTTCTCCGAAAAACCAGCGAAAAAAAGCATTATTCTTCCTTTTCATTCTGTTCATCCTCCCCCATCATGGCGTTGATTTTTTTCAGGGTTACAAAAAACAGCACGCTGGTTACGCCGGCACCCACCGCCGCTTCTGTGATCGCCAGGTCAGGCGATTCCAAAAGCATCCAGATGATTGACATAATCAGGCTGTAAGACATGAAAATCAGAATGGAATTCAACAGCTTTTTGGAAAAGGTGACAGAAATGGCACACACGATCAAAAAGCCCATTAAAATATAAGCAAATATGTTCATAGTCACTCCCCTATCATCACGGTTGGCAGTTATCCTCTATCTCACAATAGTTCTCCAGCTCTTCATCCGTTGTCACTTCCAGCCTGCCGATCAGATGAGAAGAGACAGGAGATGCAAACCACAGAAAAATTACCACGAGAAACATTTTCAGGCTGGTAAAGTTAAATCCGGAAAAAATGATCAGTCCGATCAGAGAAATGCCGATTCCCAGCGTGTCTCCCATCGCCGCCGCATGCATCCGGTTCAGCACAAAATCGAATCGGAAAACGCCGAAAACTTCCAGCGCAAAAATGAGAAGACCGCAGCATAAAATTATCGTTCCGACAATAAAACGAATCCATTCCAGAATCATTTTTTCTCCCCCTTTTGCTTCTTTTCAAAATAAACGCCCATATATACCTTGGTCAGTACGATTACCGCCAAAAAACTGATCATGGCATAAATGATACAGATATCTGCCAGATATCCTTCCTTCAATAATAAAGAAAGAATCGTAATAATGACCATGACGATAGTGCCGATCATGTTAACGGCTACAATGCGGTCCGCCACTCTTGGGCCGCGCACTGCACGGATAAAACAGAATATCAGCATCACCGCAAGAAAAATCAGCGCGCCCACAAAAACTACATGATACGCATTTTCCAAAACAGGACTCATACCTTTGCCCCTCCTTCTATCTTTAACAGCGCCTGTTCAAAGGAACTGTTTTCAAGTCCCTGCGAAAGAGACTTGTCCAGACAATGCACCATCAGCTCATCCCCTTCCAGCAAAACCGTGATGGTTCCCGGCGTCAGCGTGATGGAATTTGCCAGAACCACTCTGGCAGTCTTTGTCTGAAGGTTTGTATGAATCCGCACCAGAACCGGCGAAGGTTCATTTTTGTAAGAAATCATCAGCATGATCATCGTCATATTCGCTTTGATGATTTCCCATAAAAGCAGTCCCACATATTTGAGAATCTGCCAGCTTTTTTTGAGAATAAAAAGATCCTTTTGAATGCTCCAGCCGATAAACTTGCAGCTAAACCAATAAACCGCCGCTGCAATCACAAGGCCGAAGAGCACGATTTCCAAAGTAACCTGCCCGTTGAAAATAATCCAGACCAGAAAATACAGAAAATACATATCCCGCCCCCCTGATTATCTATAAATAATATATTTGCAGATCGGATTTCCCTGAGAAGAAAACTTCTCTTCGTATTCCGTCATCACGTTCCCTTCGCACAGGCGTGCGTCCGCATGCAGATCGTAAGTAAGTTCCTTAATCTTAAAGCCGGCAGGCTCAAGCTCCTCCACCGCAAAATCAAAAAGCGGGCGGTTATCCGTCTTAAACTCAATGACTCCGTCCTTTTTTAAAATCTTATCATATCTTGCCAGAAACTGTCTGGAAGGAAGCCTTCTCTTGGCATGTCTGTCCTTGGGCCAGGGATCGGAAAAATTCAGATAGATACGATCCAGCTCGCCTTTGGCAAAAACCTTGTCGATATCTTCCGCATCCATCCGGATGAACTTCACATTCGGCAGCTCCTCCTCTTCCATCTTCTGAATCGCCCGAAGCAGGACGCTGGAATATTTTTCAATTCCGATAAAATTAATATCAGGATTTCGTCTGGCCATTTCCATGACAAAACGCCCTTTTCCCATGCCGATTTCCGCAAAAATGGGATTCTTATTTCCGAAGATTTCTTTCCATTTTCCCGCAGATGTTTCCAGATCGTGCACCACATAAACGCTTTCTCCGATCACTTCCCGGGAACCTGTTATATTTCTTAATCTCATTTGACCCCTCTCTCCTATTTTTCAAAGTGTAAAACGCTTATCTGTCAATTTTATATTTTACAACAAATGACAGGAAATGAAAAGTCCTTAAGAAATTGTGAATTTTTCGATTCCGTACTTAATTTTTTTCCCGTTATAGTGTAAGATGTTAAAAAACAGTTAAAAGGTGGTTTTTAAATGAAATCCTTCCAGAAAAGAAAATTCTTTTCTTTTTTTATAACAATACTCTCCAGTACCTCCCTTTTTCTCGGCACTTTCAGCACAGCCTATGCACAGCCCAGCGAAAAAGATGCCCGTGTGGAAGCCAATCAGCAGGTGGCCGTTGAAAGCAACAATATAGCCGGATGGCCCCAGGGCCCCACAGTCAGCGCCAAATCCGCAATTCTGATCGAGGCAAACACCGGCACAGTGCTTTATGCCAAGAACATTCATGAAAAGCTTTATCCTGCCAGCATCACGAAGATTTTAACCGCTTATATCGCCCGGCAGAAAAGCGGACTGGAGGAAGAGGTTGTTTATTCCTCCAAAGCCGTGAACAGCATCAACTGGCTCGAAGACTCCAACATCGGCATCAAGGCCGGAGAGACACTCACCATGGAGCAGTCTCTCTACAGTCTTCTGGTGGGTTCCGCCAACGAATGCGGCAACGCAATTGGCGAGCACATCAGCGGCAGCATGGAAGCCTTTGTGGAGCTGATGAATCAGACAGCATCCGAAATCGGCTGTACCGATTCCCATTTCGTAACGACCAACGGCATCCATGACGAGCAGCATTATACCTCTGCCCATGATATGGCCCTCATTGCACAGCATTTTTTCGATGACGAGTTATTATGTAAAATGTCCAGCCAACGAAGCTATACTCTGCCGGCCAGCTCCACACTTTCCCAGGAACTGACCGCCACCTGTAAAAATCAGCTTTTGCCGGAACGAAAATATGAATATCAATATCTGGTGGGCAGCAAAACAGGTTATACCGATATCGCCAGACAGAATCTGGTTTCCTGCGCGGAAAAGGACGGCCTTAAGCTGATCTGTGTGGTCATGCAGGACGAGGCCCCCATGCAGTACACCGATACCATCGACCTGTTCAATTACGGCTTCAGCAATTTCAAGGCGGTAAATGTTTCCCAGAACGACACCACCTATAATGTCAGGAGCAATAATTTTTTCATGACAGAAAGTGACATCTTCGGTGACAGCAATCCCATCTTATCCATTGACGAGGATGCTTATATTGTGCTTCCTGCAGATGCTGCTTTTGAAGACCTTACCTCCAGGCTTAGCTACGCCGACCTTATGGAAGGACAGGCTGCCGTGGTTTACTATTCCTTTCAGGACCAGTCCGTCGGAAGCGCTGCCATTCTCTTTTCGGAGCACACTTCCACCTTTGATTTTAATGCCGAGCCGGAGACTTCCTCCGAAAGCACTGCCGAATCAGAAAGTGAACGCTCTGATTCAGACATTGTTTCTGCGCAGGCCGCAAAACCTGTTCTCAACAGCAAAAATATCGTATTTTTAAATGTAAAAAAAATTCTGATCGGCGTGGGGATCCTCGCCGCTGCAGCCGTTTTAGGAGTAGTTATTTTTTCGATTCTTAAAAACCGAAGACTTTCCAGGCGCCGCCGTGCAATTATGAAACGCCGGAGAAGCAAAAAAAATGAAATCATCGATTTTGACCGGTATATTGACCGACCGTAAACCCAAAAAAGTGTGCGCAATAGCGCACACTCCGCGTCGAGCGCGGTCGCGAGGCGACAATTTCACCGCGAGCGAGTACGCATCGTTGCGCGAAGCGCATTTTTGCTCTACAGGAATTTTCGGAGAAAATTCCTGTAGAGCAAAAAAGGCGCAGGTTCTTACGACCTGCGCCTTTGATGCTCTTTCCGCAATTGTTTTGTATGTTCTTTTTTCATCTGTATCTGAGCCATTTCCTTTTCTGAAATGAACTTCGTTGTTTTCACCGCATAGACCATATCATTATCCGCCTTCTTAACACGGATTTTTCCTTTCATATAGCCATGCTTATCACACCAGGATATGCTGTAATAATGCTTTCCGTTAGGAGAAAACCATCTGATTTTGCGGCGCAGATTCCGATGGCACAAATAGCATCTGGTGGAAATTACCTCTCTGTCCGTCATCAGCGCTTCCTTATCCGCAAAAGCCCTGGATATATATTTCGCATAATTATCAAAAACAACGTGAATTTCGCTCCTGCGATCCTTCGGCAGACTGTAGGTATCAAAGGAAATCCGCTGCAAAACCATGGGATCTTTGATCATCTGCAGCACCCTGGCCGTATACCAGGCATCGCTGAGTGCCCGGTGAAAAGGAATGTCCTTCGTAATATTTAAAAAGTCTACCCCATATTCCAGACTTCTTCTGCTTCTGCCATCCTCGAAAGCAATACTGAACATTTTCTGAATATCATAAAACTTAAAAGGTCCCCCTGCCAGCGGTTCCATTCCAAAAAAAGTCATATTTCGCTGCAGTTCCGTTAAATCGAGAGGTCCCCAGGTGCCAAACATATAATCCTCTCCGCACCAGGATAAAAAGTCCCGCATAACCTCTTCAAAGAGACGACATTGTGTCAGTTCGTCCATGTGAATCTGAATCAGCTTCTCCGTAATCTTATGCATCTCCTCATAGACCTGCGGCCTGATCAGCTCATGAAAGGTATCTACGATTTCCATACATCTATTCAGTTTTACGGCACCGATTTCTATGATCTCAAAAGTCAGCATTCTGCTGCGGCTGTCATTGCTGTCCGAAGCCTGATTCCATTCCAGATCCAGCACGATATAATCCATCTGCCTGTACAATCTCCTGTTCTTCTGTATAGAAACAGTTTACACAAAAGCACCTGATACGTCAACGTAATTGTGAAGACCGGCTTTCTTGCCAAACATCCCCGCTATCCTGCTCGCTCTGTGCCGTCAGCCCGCTTTGCAGTCTTACAACAGCGGATTTTCTGCCCTGGCTTTCAGCCGCCGGAATCTGTTATCGATTTCCTGCTGCAGCGCTGCCGTCACCTCACTGTACTGCTCTTTTAACAGATGCTTCGTTCTTCCCATTCTGCCCAGCCATTCCTCTACAGGAACCTTTTTTCCTGTCTTTTCAGGATCGTAGCTTAAACTGGTAATTCCCTGCTCCACCTCGTAGAGAGGGAAAAAGCAACAGTCCACGGCAGCTTTTACCACCTCTCTCTCATTTTCCGGCTTGTCATTCCAGTTCAGGGGACAGGCCGACAAAGCCTTCACATAAGCCATACCAAATTCCTTTGCATAAGAGGCCGCTTTCGCCGCTTTTTTAATAAAATCAGAAGGATTGCTTTCCGCCACGGAGGCCACATAGGGGATTCCTGAGGCTGCCATAATCTGCATGGTGTCTCTCTGAAAAAAGGATTTGCCGAACTGCTCCTTTCCCACGTGAGAGGTGGCGCTTCCGGCACCGTAGGGTGTGGAATAGGAAAGCTGATAACCGGTGTTCATATAACCGCCGTTGTCATACTCAAACAAAATCATTCTCTGATTTCTGCAGGCCGCTCCCAACGCAGCCCCCAGACCGATATCCATACCGCCGTCACCGCTGACCATCACAAAAGTGATCTCTTTTTTTGGCAGTTCGCCTCTCCTTATCTTTTCCTCCAATACGGCAATGATGCCTCCCATTGTGGCTGCGCCGTTCTGAAAAAGATTATGCAGATAAGGAACACGGAAGGAGGTTTTCGGGTATGCCGTAGTCACCACCATTCCGCAGCCTGTATGAAACAGAAATACAACATTTCCCTCGATGCCCCGCATCAGAAGATTCAGATTTACCGGAATGCCGCAGCCCGGACAGGCTCCATGCCCCGGCGCAATGCGCTTTGGAAGAATTGTGGTTTCCTTTAAGCCGCCGCCCTTTACTGCCATCTGCCTCTTTTCCATATCATAGGCGCAGCTTGTCAGATGCAGTTTCGTGTCTTTCGGATCAAGCTTATTGCAATTTATTGCAGAATCGTCGTCTGTCTGTGTTTTGTCAGGAACACCATAATATCCAAAATCCTCCGCATCCTTATCAATACACTCCTTAAACATATTGATGGCATCTTCCCGGAAAAAATCGGTTCCTCCCAAACCGTAAACCCGGCTCATGATTTTTCCCCGCCATCCGAAACGCTGCATGGCGGCTCTGACCTCCAGCGAAAAACTTCCGCCGCCGGCTCCATAGCTGTCCTGCCTATCTCCTACCACGAGCATCTGTGCGTTGCGGCACAGCTGCGCCAGCTCCTTATACGGGAAAGGCCGAAGGGAACAGACTGTGACCGCACCTGTCGGTATTCCCTTCTCCCTGACTTCATCCACCGCCTCTTTTGCAGTTTCATAGGCGGAACCCAGCAGCACGAAAATAAATTTTGCATCCTCGGTCCGATAATTCTCTACTTTATGATAAATCCTGCCTGACAGCTCTTCATAGTTCCGAAAAATTTCAGACATTCTCCGGTCTGCCAGCTTCATGGCTTCCGAAAGCTCATATTTGTTTTCCAGAATATCCTTTTCCCCCATATAGGAACCGATTGTGAGGGGATTTTCCAGGTCCAGCACATTTTCCCATTCCGGTTTTTCTCCCACATAGGCGGTCACCGTTTCATCCTCAAAGACCTCGCATTTTCGCTTCTGATGACTTGTAAAAAATCCGTCAAATGCCACCGCAACAGGAAGTCTCACTTCTTCCGCCAGCTTCAGCGCCATCAGATTGAAGTCATAAACAGCCTGCGGACGGGGTGCAAACAGAATAATCCATCCCGCATTAAGCAGATACATGATGTCGCTGTGGTCCCCCTTAATGCAAAGCGGTCCCGATACGCAGCGGCATGCCACATTCATCACCATGGGCATTCTGGTTCCGGACTGTACCGGCATCTGTTCCAGGGCATACAAAAGACCGTTTGCACTGGTTGCGGCGAACACCCGGCCGCCGGCAGCGCTTGCACCATAACAGATTCCCGCAGCGCTGTGTTCTCCCTCCGCCGCAATCAACCGAATGTCGCTTTTTCCGTCCGCCCGGAAAATATCCAGATTTTCCGCAATCTGTGTGGAAGGCGTGATTGGATAGTAGCCCATCACATGATAATGAATCTGCCTTGCAGCTATGGCCGCCAGTTCATTACCGTTTGCAAAAACAATACGCTGCTTCTTCATCTCAGCCTGCCTCCTTTTCATGACCCTTGCCTTTGTTTTGGTTCTCCCATTTCTTAAGCCATCCTTCTTTCAGCGCCTTTTCCTCTTCTTCCCGCGTCAGAGCCGCCACAGGACAGACGCTGACGCACCGCAGGCATCCTTTGCAGTACCGATAATCCGGTCCCGGATTTACAATGTTTTCTTTTCCGTCAACCATCTTCTTTTCAAAACGGAACACCATGTCCGGGCATGTGGAATCGCACAGACCGCAGTGGATGCATTTTTCAGGATGAAAAACCGGAACATATCCCTCTCTGCTTGCGGACAGATCATTTTCCATGCTGTTTCCCGCAGCAGGATTAACTCCGCCCAGATATCCCGAAAATCTTCCCGACCATGGTTCTTTCATGCTTACCAATCCACAGCCCGCCGGTGACTGGGCAAGATTTTCCACATTTGTGCTGTCTTTTCCACATACATATCCTTCCTGTGTCCTCACCATTTCATATCCCTGCTCGATTCCCTTTAAATTTCCCAAAATCGCTTCCGGATACTTTTTCCCCAGGTTTTCCCGGCACAGAGACTTCATTCCGTCCAAAGATAAAAATCCGCTGGCGGCAATCACACCTCCCAGCATTACCATGTTCAGCCGGCAGCCGCACTTTCTCGCAATAGCTCCTGCATTCATCACATATAGCTGACCTGTTGTTATGTTATATTTCTGCGCTGCCTCTCCGGCCGAAAATGCTGTATTGAGCACAATTTTTGAATTCTTTTTTATTCCATCAAAAACCGGATAATTATACGCCATCGCCTCATGAAAAATCCCCAATATATGCGGCTTTAAAACCGGCGCATTATTTCGGATTTCACCTTTCTGTTCCCGGTATCTTACAAAAGCTCTCACCGGAGAACCCTTCTTTTCAGAACCATAGCTGGAAAATGATGAGGCATTCAGCCCCATATAAAAAACGCCCAGTTCTCCCAAAAGCTTTCCTGCCAGATTTGCCCCCAGCCCGCCAATACTCTCAAGCCTGATTTCATAATAACCGTTTATGTCTGTATCCGGTAAAATCGTGTTCATTTCGTCCTCCCTTTTCACTTCAGTTTCTTTTATACATATTCTGCCTGAAAACTTATTTTTTACTCATGAATATGAACGGTATTGAAGTTACTGTGAACGGGGTAAACAGTAACGTATTGAATCTTGAATTTTGTGATAATACAGGCTTGACGATCTTTTTTGTCTGGGCTTATATTATAGTTGGGGGTTACTATGGACGGACAAAACACATACGTCTGATGGTATTATAACCAAATATGAAAAAGGACAGGTGAAGTTTTATGTATCAGGAAGATTACAAGCGCTGGCTTGCAGCTGATCTGGATGATGCCGATTTAACGGCTGAACTGAAAGCGATTGCCGGCAATGATGAAGAAATTAAAGATCGTTTTGCTGTTGCCCTTAAATTCGGTACAGCAGGTCTGCGCGGTGTTCTCGGCGCAGGCTCCAACCGTATGAACATTTATGTTGTTCGTCAGGCTACACAGGGTCTGGCTAACTGGGTGAAGACACAGGGCGGCAATCAGCTGGTTGCTATCAGCTACGACAGCCGTATTAAGAGTGATGTTTTTGCTAAGACCGCCGCTTGCGTTCTGGCCGCAAACGGTATTAAGGTTCGCATTTATGATGCACTTATGCCTGTTCCTGCCCTGAGCTTTGCTACCCGTTACTATGGCGCTAATGCGGGCATTATGGTAACTGCATCTCACAACCCCGCCAAATACAACGGTTACAAGGCATACGGTCCCGACGGCTGCCAGATGACAGACGAAGCCGCTGATATCGTTTATGCAGAAATTCAGAAGACGGATATTTTAACCGGTGCTAAGATAATGTCCTTTGAAGAAGGCATCTCTGCCGGTCTGATCGAATATGTTGACGATGACTGTAAGGAAGCTCTTTACGATGCGATCAAGGCACGCAGCGTTCGTCCCGGTCTGTGCAAGACCGCAGGCTTAAAGCTTGTTTACTCTCCGCTTAACGGTTCCGGTCTTGTGCCCGTAACCCGTGTGCTTCATGATATCGGCATTGATGACATTACCATCGTTCCCGAACAGCAGTATCCGGATGGCAATTTCCCTACATGCCCTTATCCGAACCCCGAAATTTTTGAAGCACTTCGCCTCGGCCTTGAACTGGCAAAAGAAACCGGCGCTGACCTGATGCTGGCAACGGATCCCGATGCTGATCGTGTGGGTATCGCAATCAAATGTCCTGATGGTACATATGAACTGGTTTCCGGCAATGAAGTGGGTGTTCTTCTGCTTGACTACATCTGCGCAGGCCGCATTGAAAAAGGCACCATGCCCGAGAAAGCAGTTGCAGTGAAGTCCATCGTTTCCACGCCTTTGGCTGATGCAGTTGCTGCTCACTACGGTGTAGAAATGCGCAATGTGCTGACTGGCTTTAAGTGGATCGGCGATCAGATCGCAAATCTGGAAGCTGCAGGCGAAGTTGACCGTTTCATCTTCGGCTTTGAGGAAAGCTACGGTTACCTGGCAGGCCCCTATGTTCGTGATAAGGATGCAGTTATCGGTTCCATGCTGATCTGCGAAATGGCTGCTTACTACAGAAGCATCGGTTCTTCCATCAAACAGCGTCTCGAGGAAATCTATGCAGAGTATGGCCGTTACTTGAACAAGGTTGACAGCTATGAGTTCCCCGGCCTTTCCGGAATGGACAAAATGGCAGGAATCATGGAAAGCTTACGCAGCAATCCTCCTGCTGAAATCGGCGGTTACAAGGTTGTTAAGGTAACGGACTACAAGAAGCCCGAGGAAACAGGACTTCCTGCAGCAAATGTTTTAATCTACGCTCTCGAAGGCGGCGCTGCCGTTGTGGTTCGTCCTTCCGGCACAGAACCTAAGATCAAAACTTACTTCACCACGCTCGGCAAGGATCTGGCTGAAGCAGAGGCTCAGAAGAAAGTGCTGGCTGATGCATTAAAACCGATTTTGGCATAAACCATTCAACCAAAAAACCTGTCAGGTCTTGTATAAGACGACCTGACAGGTTTTTTCAATCACATCACTCAAAACCTCCGGTTTTCCGGTCAGCGCTTTTATTTAAGATGAAATATTTTTTTATTGGTTAAATATTACTATTATAAACCTATTTTTAAAACAGGAAAATATGTTGAACTTTATTTAATACAATTTTATTTTTTCATTGACAATAAGATTTATAATTTCCTGTAATTATTCTCTATTATTTGTAATTCTTTACATAAAAAAAGGAGACTCATAAAAGAATCTCCATTCCCTACGTTCCCTGGGGGAATCGAACCCTCAACTGCCCCTTAGGAGCACGGGTCGGTGGTCAAAGCCCCTGGCAGTGAATGTAAACCTAAGTCAAGGAAAGTATTGATTTTACTGACTTTCCTGTCATTCTGAGTCAAAATAAGAAAATTTGAAATCATCCGAGAAAATCGATTTTCGGTGGCAAACCGGTGGCATTGCCACCCTGAGGGTTCAACCATTGCGTTCCATCGAGTTCACAACATATTTGGCTACCATTCCAAATTGCCTACAGTAATGATAACATTTTTTCTTATTAGATTACTTATATTATAACGTGTGTGAGGTCGGATGTCGATGGTTTTTTGACCATTATTGACGTGAATTTATCTACGGTTTTGATACAATTCAATCCACTCATCCAAAGTAAGCGGCTCATAATCAGAGTACATACAAAAGCAGTTAATCATATTGCAGGGAATGCTCTGTTCCTCTCCTCTGGCATTTATTGTCTTGGTATTCCTTGTTATCTCCTTAAACTGCTCCAATAATCTCTGATCCTGCGTGTCATGGACATCTGCTATATAATATCTCAAGCAATCACTTCCTATCTATCCAACATATTTACTGCCTCCACAATATATCCATATGCTTCTAATTTTGCCTTTTTCATATAAGTAAGCTTATTGTATTCTTGTAATGCAATCTTGGAATCTATGTATTTTTCGGGATTTGTTATCATGGGACATACCTCCTGCTCAGTCAATACACTTGCAGCAAGATACATTACCTCACATGCATAAAGTGCAGCATATTCCCCGTTATATTTTGTCTTATAAATATGTCCTCTTATTCCACTTAATCCCTTTTTGTAATAGACATAATCGTCTGCCAATATATTGCCTCTGCCTATAATACACGCACAGGCATCTATTGTATCTTTTAATACTTCATCCTTGCTTATCTCTAATCCCCTGTATGCCAATTCCGTTTTGACAATCTTATCATAAGTGCTTTTTACCTCTGTAAAATTATCCATTTCTCTAAACAGAGTCATGCAATCAAACATCTGCTTCATAATTTCAAGTTCTTTAGAGATTCCAAATGGTATTCCTGTAGTATGTGGTGCAAACGCTGTCAATTTGTCTCCAAGAATGCAATTTATATTAGGTATCTTAACCGTAATGTCCGGCTTCTCTACTAAAAGCAACTCATTTTCAATGTTTCTGGTTACCAAGGAAGAATAATTATTTTCCTCAAACAGTACATCCAACAAAATGGTTACTTCTCGCCCTGACATTGGTGAAAGATACATAAACTTAAAATGCCTTTTCTCAATATTATTTTTCCCAATTCTCTTATGTTCATCTACTTGAATAAATGGGAAAATCTTACCCGCCTCTTTAATATACGAATCAATGTCTGTATCCGGTTCCACAATAATATCAATATCTGTAGACAGACGCATTGGTCGCTTCAACAGAAGCATAAGGCAAGTACCACCTTTAAATATGAATGGCAACCCAACCCTTGTAATTGCTTCCAATAAACCAAATGCATATAAAACACGTTCCAGTAGTGCCGGATCATTACCACTATCAAGTCTTAATTCTTCTATATGTTCCCTGCTGAAATTTTCTCTCGTTAGCACATTCTCTCTCCTTCTACTTTAAGTATTTACTGATTTTATCAACAGCATTTCTTCTCTTTGCATAGC
>JAFUMV010000071.1 GCA_017482485.1 Lachnospiraceae bacterium | reverse complement strand
TCTGATATCATACTGATGTTGTCAGTCAAACGACTAATAAAGTTTGAGGAGGTGCAATCATGGCAAAATGCGATATTTGTGGCAAGGGCGCTCATTTTGGAAACAACGTTAGCCATTCCAATAGAAAATCCAGCCGTATCTGGAATTCCAACGTTAGAAGCGTTAAATGTAAAGTTAACGGTGCTGCACGGAGAATGCACGTTTGCACAAGCTGCCTGAAATCCGGCAGAGTTGAAAGAGCATAATCTTAAGACAGATTAAAAGACTACTGTGAAGTAGTCTTTTTTCTTTTTATTTTTCGGAAAATCCTATGTTCTTTTGACACCATAAAAAGCTGCTCTGCTAAGGATGCGCACTGTTTTTATTGCTTTTTTCTCTACCAGTCTTCCCTTCCCATGATAAAATAACTCACCACCAAAAGAAATACGGCAAATATGGCGCCGATAATCCGGAATCGAAAAAAAAGCATGAGGAGCATCCCTACTGCTATCCAGAATATGGCAAATGCTATAACCCGGCACATATCGTTTTGCTCCTCACACTCTTTACATTAATATATGCATTTTCTTTAAAAAAATTACTTACGCATTTTCTTCCTTCTTCTCATCCGGAAATGCATTTTCAACAGCTTCTTCATCGCTCATCATATCTTCCGCTTTTGGTGCGGTAAATTTCTCCACAATATCAGGGATCATATCAAGAATCTTTGTTACACCATCCTGATTTTTGATATTCACAAGCTTCGTCTGACCGTTTTTAATGAGAAGCACGGCACTGGGAGACATTTTTCCGCTCATACCGCCGCCACCGCCATTCTTCTTTGAATCACGACCGCTTCCGCAGGTAGCCCCCGCACCGATGCCAAAGGAAACATCCACAAGAGGAATGATGATGGTGTCATCAATTTTTGTCGCTTCCCCTACAACCGTTTTGGTTGTCAAAACCGTTTCCACACCTTTCATGAGAGATTCCATAACGGAACCGATATTGTTGTCCTTATTCTCATTCATCCTCTCGTTTCCTCCTTTTTGGTCAACTGCCTTATGAGCGTTCTTACTTCTTTCATCAAAATAATTCTAATCCCGCAGATCATAACTGCGATAATCCTGATTCTTCCCTTAATATGGAAGCTTCCCTCCGCACGCTTTTCTTCAAAATCCGGCACTATGCAGATCTTGTCACAGATCAGAGGATAAAGCATCCCCTGAATGGCAAGAATCTGTCCCGTAGATGCA
This sequence comes from Lachnospiraceae bacterium, assembly GCA_017482485.1. Lineage (GTDB taxonomy): Bacteria > Bacillota > Clostridia > Lachnospirales > Lachnospiraceae > Gallintestinimicrobium. Next base: position 13,351 of record JAFUMV010000071.1, on the reverse strand, counting down.
GGATCCCCTGTGCCGATCTCAAAATACACATCCATTTTCTGCGGCATCACATGCTTTAAAATCTTTACCAGCTGCGAGAAGGTAAATCCGATCGCACGCTTTGAATCTTCCCTAAGAACAATATCCGTATAATGGAGGATTACCCTCCTGATTTTTTCGATATTATTAAAAATATTCCTGATCTTTGCGACGAGAGCGGAAATCTTTTTTTGGATTTTCTCAAAAAATTTTTCTTTTTGGGGCTCCGGTGATTTATTCCCTGTATTCTTATCATTTTGACTTTCGGTATGATCAGCTGCTGTATTATATCCAAAATCCCCGTCCGCTTCTGGCGCTGCTGTTTCCGATTCCCTGCCGTCTGCGTTCACCGTCATTTCTTCCGGTACAGAATAAGCGCTGTCTGCCCTGTTTTCAGGCGAAACCTCCTTCGGCGTTTTCTTCTTTCCCGGAAAGATTCTGTATCCGGCAGCCCTGACGGAAAATATCAATTCATCGGTATAGGAAACACTGGCGGATATCAGGTGAAAGAACCATGTAATTTTTGCCTCCAGCATAAGAGTCCCTTTATATGCTCCATCCAGACGGTAGCGAATCGGAACAAATAAAACAGTTGATACCAAAGTCAGCAAAATCCCCAGAAGAATCAGTAATATGATACCAATCCATTTCAGAATCGCAAGAAGAATTGTCATATACGACCTCCTTCCGATTCGCTGATCCTTTTTAGCAGGTAGCCTTTGATATTTCCTTCCATTCCGGCTGCGATCGTATCTGCAAGCATCTTTCCCACCAGCTGCCATGCTTCCGGTTTTGAAGAAGCAAGCCCAACTATATACAGATCTTTTCGGTTGAAATGCTTCTGTTTGAGGATGCTGCAATGGAATATATCCAGCTGGTCACTGCTGTGAGACAGTGAGATGATGTAAATCTGGAACTGTCCGGCTCCTGTTCTGAGCTTCCATTTCACATTATTCACTTTTTTGATGGAATCACCCACATACAGATCATCATAAAATTTCATAAACCGGCAAATACCCCAACTCTTCCAGTCTTAATCAATTCTTCGCAGTAAATAGAATTTGAAAATCTGCGTATTCCCAATGACAGAGAATGCGTCCGCTTTTGCAGACGCATCATTCTCAGTAGTACTTACGGTTGCCCCAGAGGTTACTTTTCTTAAGCTCAAGGTATTCATGATAAGCCTTCTCCAAAATCTGCTTCTCATTGGCAAATTTCAGAAGATGATATGCTTCATGATATTTGTAAAACCCGGAATCAACAAAATATTCTTCTCTTTGCGGCTTACTGTAATAACTGTCCGCCATCATTAAATACCAGTGAACTTCCTTTTCCACGGTGTCTTCCGGCACATTGAAAGTATATTCGCTTTTGCCCACATATTTGATGATGGAAGCTCTGGACCCACTTTCTTCCAGCACTTCCCGCAGCGCGGTCTGCTTATAATCTTCTCCCGCTTCTACGGTTCCCTTCGGCAGCACCCATCCCTCATACTTATTCTTGTAATTCTTATAGAGGAGAAGGATTTTGCCGCGGAAAATTACTACACCGCCACAGCTCGTTGCCTCAATCACTGCAATTCCTCCTGTCCGGTGATAAACTCATTCTGGAACTAAGTATATCCTAAAACAGACATAAGGACAAGTCTATTCTGAAAAAAAGTGCTTTTGCAATCCTATTCGGAAAAATATGCATCAAAAACCTTTCCTGCAAGCGGCACTGCATAGTCACCGCCGGAGCCGATTTTTTCTACAATTACCGTCACCGCTATTTCCGGATCTTCCACTGGTGCAAAGCCTGTAAACCAGGCGTGAGAGTCTTCTTTCACCTGATTGAATTCCGCGCTGCCGGTTTTGCCGGCGGCTGTATAGGAACGGTCATTAAGCTTTCTGGCAGTTCCCTCTTTTACGACATCTTCAAGCAGTGTTGTCATAATCTGAGCTTCTTCTTTTGTCAAAAGCTGCTGATAGGCAGACGGTGAATTTTTTTGGATTATTTTTCCTTCTGCGCTGACCACTTTATCGATCAGATAAGGAGTCATCAGCGTTCCTTCATTTGCGATTGCTGCTGTGATCATATTCAGCTGCATCGGAGAAATCTGCGTTTTTCCCTGTCCGATGGAGGTCTGGATCAGATCTTCATCAGAACTGTCCTGTGAAAGTTCAACGCTTGTCTGATTATATGGAAGTTCAATCGGAAGCTTTTGATTGAATAAAAGGCTGTTAATGGTATCCTCAAACTGGCCTCTGTCCAGGGACATACCGATATTTGCAAAAGAGCAGTTACAGGATTTTGCCAGTGATTCCATAAAATTCACACTGCCGTGCACGGAACCGTGAAAGCAGCTGATTTTATTTTCTCCGTTCACGTAAGTTCCATTGCACAAATAGCTGTAGCTTTGCCAGGTATCCGAATTCTGCCTGATATAGGCAAGCGCCGTTACGATTTTAAAAGTGGAACCTGGGGGATAAAGCCCCTGAGTCGCACGGTTTATCAAAACAGCGTTTTCCGTGTCCGTGCTGACCTTATCCCAAATGGCCGCAATATTGTTGGGATCATAATCCGGTTTGCTCACCATGGCAAGAATACGTCCTGTTTTCACCTCTGTCACCACAATGGCTCCCTGATAAGCACCAAGTGCATCACAGGCGATCTTCTGAAGCTTTGTATCCAGTGTTGCATAAACATCATTGCCGGGATTTTTTATGCCGGCAAGCTCATTATCTATTTTATCCTTTTCAGAAATGTCAGAATTGATCAGGTTATAGTTTTCCAGCTCTTCGATGCCGGTTTTTCCCTTTGCAGTATAGCCCACCACGTGAGCAAATACTTCTTTAAACGGGTATTCTCTCGTTTCATTGCCCTGTTCATCGGTAACGGTCTGTGCCAGTATTTCGCCGTCCGCAGAGTAAATGGTTCCCCGCCGGTTCTGCGCCGCCAGAACCCGTTGTCTTGAATTGTAACTGTTATTGAACAGTTCTTCATGATTGGAAGTTACGTAATCTGTCAGATATACAAACAGCACTGCAAAAAGGACAAGGAAACCGGCTGTACACAAATAAAGTTCCCTGTTTCTTTTTCGCCTTGCCTTCTTCCATTCCTTAATCTGCCTGTTTTGCTCTTTTTCTTCTCTGCTTTTCAATTTTTATTTCCTCTTCATAACGCAATTCAAAAATTCCAAGAATAACCGCAAACATCAGGATGGTGCTTATGATACTGCTGCCGCCATAGCTGATGAAAGGCAGCGTAACTCCCGTCAGCGGAATGAATTTTGTGCCGCCTCCGATCGTCAAAAACGTCTGAAATAAATATAAAACCGCAAATCCCACACATATGTTTTTATAAAAACCGTCTTTTAAGCCGGCCGCCAGTCGCATCAATGACAAAAAGAGCACGATCTCTGCCAGAATAATACCGATCCCGAACAGCAATCCCAACTCTTCTATCAAAGCGGCAAACACAAAATCCGTCTCTACAAAAGGAATATCATCCGGGGTTCCCTTGCCGATTCCAAGGCCGAACAGTCCTCCTCTGCTCATGGCAAACAGGGACTGGGTAATCTGATATCCCTGGTTGTCAATAACACTCCAGGGATCTTTCCACGCCTGCACACGAACCTGAACATGGGAAAACAGCTTATAAGCCACGACAGAAGCCCCGCCGCCGACAATTCCCCCGGCTGCCAGATACCACAGATGATGCGATGCTATGGTAATCATCAGCACATATACCACGAAGTAAATCAACGCACTTCCCAGATCTTTGCTCATGACAAGAATCAGAACATGCACAGCTGCTCCAATTCCAGCCAGTACAACTCTTTTTAAATCGGCTCCTTTTGCCAGCACAGAAGCCAGAAAAAATACATATAGAATTTTGACAAACTCTGAGGGCTGAAAAGTCAGTCCCCCTACAGTAAACGTAATTTTTGAGCCATTGGTCACCTGTCCCAGGACCAGAACAGCCAAAATTGCGCCAATACCGATAAAGCAGTAGAGCCATCCCAGATTTTTTAAATAACGGACAGATCCGACTATTTCAGGAACCACAAGCGCCAGCACAAAGGAAACGGTGCAAAAGAACAGCTGACGTTTTGCTTTGGAAAGATCCAGCCTTGTCAGAATGATCATTCCGGCGCTCAGCAGCATGCACATATGGTTTAATAAGACCCGGTTCGTTCCTTTATACAGGAGAGAAAAAAAGATTGGAACCGTCAATGTCAAAATCTGCAGAAACGCATAAAAGATCAAATATTCCGTTTTCTGTGTCCTGATCACAATCGTCAGATAGGCGGAAAATTGTGTCAAAAACAGAAATACGGTCTGCAGATTGGCTGTTTGTGTCTGCTCTGCCGCTCTCTCATAGCGCAGGGAATAAAAACCGCACAGGACGAACAGCAAAAGAAATAACACTATGAAATATTTTGAATAAATGACAATAAAGTAAGCCAAAATTATTGTACTCCTTTTTTATAATGCCCTGTGGTATAGGATTTCGGCGGCATTCCGATCGCATTTGTAAAATAACGGATCAGCTGAGTTGTTTCCCCTGCTGTTTCGGTTGTAAAATCCAGGCGAAGTGCTCGGGGATGCTTCTGCTTTATTTCGTCCACATATTGATGCAGAGACAGCGGAACGGAATTATAAATGGTATTCATGCAGTGCCGGCAGTTTACAAGCACGGGGAAATGCGCCTGATATCTGTCGCTGAGCGAAAAATCAAAGCAGCGGGTTCCACGACTGTTTTCCAGACTGTCCTGGGTATGCTTTACTTTACAGATACCGGCAGTCTTTCGAACACAGTTTGCCGTCACCATCATGGGGACTCTTCCATATATTGAAATTTCCTGATTTTGAACAGGGAGTCTGCCGTATTCTTTGCGATTAAGCTCCAGAGGCACTGTATAGGTATCGGGTGCAAAATGGCCCATGTAAAACTTCCAGGTTTCTTCATTGAAAACATACGCCGTATGCTGCAGGCTTAAAAGCTTCTCCCAGCCCAGTTTTTTGGACAAAAGAACCCCGGAAAGGCTGCCGGCCATCAGACCGTCCACCAGCTTTTCATGATCTTCTCTTCCGATCCATTCCAAAAGCTGTCTCATATATTTTTCGGAATAGGAACGTAATATTGTTGGGAGCATTAGAAAGAACGTAAAATCAGCGTCACCGGATTTGCGTGCTCTCAGATTTTGCAGAAATTGTTCCTCCTGCCCCGTCAGGATTGCATCGGCAGACAGATACAGACGTTTTATTTCCTTGCTTTGAAGAACCGCGCAGGCCTGATCCAAATCCAGCGCAGAGGCGTAAAAATCAGTTTCGGCTTCCCGCAAGGAATGCTCTTTTAATGGAGCCTTTTTTAAAATCTGTTCTTTGCAAGAAAGAGGGCTGTCTTCTTCCGGCTTTGCATCAATGCTGCTGCGTACAAAAGATGCGGTCATTTCTTCATAAAGCGCGTCCAGAGCAGTTCTGCGAAGCTCATTGATTGCAGAAACCGGCAAAAAGCTGTCATGTTCCATATTTACGGTAAGGGACATAAGAGAAAATGAACTTCCGCCAAGTTTTTGAAGCTGCTTTCTGACATCCATCTCTGAAAGGGGCTTTTTTTGGGCATGCATAACTTCCATCCCCTCTCTGGCAACCTGATATTCTCCACAGCTCACCAAAAGTCGTGAAGCCTGTCCGGGCACCAGCTCGATATGCATATTGACCGGCCTGGTCGGCATGTTTTTCATATACTTCTCACGGATTTTTTCGAGAACCTGATCACTGCAGCCTCTGTATCCGGGTTTTTCCAGTGTGATCATTTCCTGACCATTATGCTTATCATAATAGCCGCCGCTCAATTTTGAGCGAACATAAAGACCGGACAGAAGTTCCAGATCCTTCTCTTCCACTTTCCAGTGCATCGGATCTTTCTCATATAAATCTATATATTTTCGATACATGGCGGTGACGCCTGCCACGTACTCCGGGCTTTTCATTCTACCCTCTATTTTAAACGAATCAATTCCTGCATCCAGAAGCTTCGGCAAAAATTCCAGCACACATAAATCCTTCAGGCTCATGGGATAGCTTTGTGCATTCTTCTTTCCGGACTTTTTGTTTGCCTGTTCTTTCACTAAAATTTCATAAGGAAGCCTGCAGGGCTGTGCACATCGTCCTCTGTTTCCGCTTCTTTGCCCAAGAAAACTGGAAAACAGACATTGACCGGAATAGCAATAGCAGAGTGCCCCATGAATAAAAGTTTCCAGCTCAAGTTGGGTTTCCTTTTTTAAATGAATGATTTCCTCCAGACTCAGCTCCCTCGCAGGCACAATCCTGCTGACACCAAGCGATTTTAAAAACAGCGCTGTTTCCGGCTCGGTAACCGTCATCTGTGTGCTGGCATGCAAAAGCATTCCCGGAAAGGCTTTCCGGCACTTTTCCAGGACGCCAAGATCCTGAATGATAAGACCGTCAAGACCGGCTTCATAAAAGGGAGTCAGCCAATCCACAAGTTCATCCAGTTCTTCGTCTTTTGTCAATGTATTAACTGTGAGAAAAATTTTTTTCTCCCAAAAATGAGCCAGCCTTAAAGCCTCCAGAAGCTGCTCTTTATCAAAATTACCCGCAAATGCCCTTGCACCGAACCTGTTGCCGCCAAGATAAATCGCATCTGCACCGGCGGCAATCGCTGCTTTTAAACATTCCATATCACCGGCAGGGGAAAGCAATTCCACTTTCGATTTTTTATTATTTACGGATTCTGATTTTTGGTACTCCATTCAATCCTCCATACCTGTTTTTTACGTGAAAAGGCTGTCCAAAAGACAGCCTTCGATTCTCATTATTTCTTTAAATTTCTCATTTCCGTTTCCAGACGGACAATCTGTTTGGAGCTCTCCTGAAGCTCCTGCTGTGCACTGCGAAGGGATTTCTCTGTGTTATCCAACTTGATCTGCGCAGCGATCAGCTCATGCTTTAAATCGTAAAGTTCCTTCTCTTTGGCCTGAAGCTCTTCTTCCATCAGGCCGATCTGGTTCTTCGCTTTAAAATAATCATCTGCTATATTCAATTCCAGCAAAATATGCTGCTTGTCTACAGGCTGTCTGCGAAAGCTCTCCACTCTGCTGTATTCTGAAATCTTATTATTAATATAAGATGCAACTTTCTGCAAATATTCTTCACTTTCGTATCCGCTCAGTGTGAGGACACTGCCCCCGATAATCACTTCTGTATCCGTCTTGACCGCCATGACTCTCCGTACCTTTCAGAAATATACTAGGTATATTATAATCTCAGCACTATCGAATTGCAAGCATTAAAACAATTTCATCATTCCGGTATCGGAATTCCAAGATGCCTGTATGCAGCTTCTGTCACGATTCTTCCTCTGGGCGTACGGTCAATCAGTCCATTCATCAGAAGATATGGTTCATAAACATCTTCAATCGTTCCCGCATCTTCTCCAATGGATGCTGCGAGCGTGTCAAGCCCTACCGGACCTCCCTTAAACTTTTCAATCATTGTGTACAGCATATTGCGGTCCACACGGTCCAGGCCCATCTTATCCACATCCATCAGATCAAGAGCGATCTGCGCCACTTCTTTTGTGATCACACCGTCATATTTCACCTGCGCAAAATCCCTGACACGCTTCAGAATGCGATTCGCCAGCCGGGGCGTTCCTCTGCTTCTTCTTGCCAGTTCAACAGCGCCCTCTTTTTCTATTTCCACACCGAGAATCTGGGCTGAATGCTCTATGATAAGCCGCAGTTCGTCAATCGTATAAAACTCGAGACGGTGAATCATGCCAAAGCGGTCTCTTAACGGTGCCGTAAGAAGACCTGCCCTGGTGGTAGCTCCAACCAGCGTAAACTTCGGCAGATCCAGACGGATAGACCTGGCAGATGCACCTTTTCCGATCATGATATCGATTGCAAAATCTTCCATGGCCGGATACAGCACCTCTTCGACCTGTCTGTTCAGGCGGTGAATTTCATCCACGAAAAGAAGATCTCCTTCCTGCAGATTATTCAAGATGGCAGCCATTTCACCGGGCTTTTCAATTGCCGGTCCGCTTGTCACCTTCAGATTGACACCCATTTCATTTGCGATGATGCCGGCCAGGGTGGTCTTTCCAAGTCCGGGGGGGCCGTAAAACAGCACATGATCCAACGCATCATTTCTCTGCTTTGCGGCTTCTATATATACCTTCAGTTCGGTCTTTGCCTTCTTCTGTCCAATATAATCCTTTAAATACTGAGGGCGCAGACTTCCTTCCATTCTGACATCCTCTTGTGTGATATTGGTCTCTATTATTCTGGCCATCTCACCCTCCGCTTTCATTCAGAAAACGATCCTACATGCCGTGACCGCATCTGTCTGTTTTGTAAAAAAATTCAGAACATCTTCTTTAATGCTGCCTTCAGAAGCTCTTCCACATTCATATCTTCCTGCTCTACAGCCCTCACTGCGCGCAGCGCATCCGATGCAGAATAACCAAGCGCCGTCAGCGCTTCCACCGCCTCACTTCTCACCTGACTTAAGTTATTTGAAGCAGCTGCAGCAGCACTGTCATCCGCATTTTCCAGAGGCGTAAAGGCATCCTCCATGGAAATCTTATCCTTTAAATCAAGAATAATGCGCTGAGCGGTCTTACTGCCCACACCCGGCGCTTTTGCAATACGCTTCGCATCCTGCGCCAGCACCGCCAGACGCAGTTCATCAGCTGACATGGCCGAGAGAACTGACAGCCCTCCTTTGGGGCCGATTCCGTTTACCGTGATCAGAAGCTTATACATTTCCAGATCATCTTTGGTCAGAAAACCAAAAAGCTGGATGGCATCCTCCCGCACGCTTGTATAGGTATAAATCTTGACCTCTTCCCCCACAGCAGGCAGCTGCTCAATCACACTTCCGGGAATCCGGACATTGTAGCCGATATGTCCGACCTCCATTACAAGATTATCTCCGCTGACATCGGCGACCTTGCCGATCAGATAAGCATACATATAAAGTCACTCCTTCATCGTAAAACGTTTCGGTAAAAGTCGGTCTGCAGCATTCGCCGCAACACCGTTAAACAGACCGGTCAGACAGCCGGAAGCAAGCAGCCATGGCAGATAAAAGGATATCTGCACCGTCTGTACGATCACCATCGCAAGCAAAAGCTGTGCCATATTATGAATTACGCCGCCTCCGATACTGACTCCCACAGTGGAAAACAGACCACTTTGCTTCATCAGAAGCATCACAAAAAAAGCGCAGACAGCTCCCATCGTGCTGTATAACAGCACGGAAAAATTGCCAAATAAAAATGCGGAAAGCAGGATTCTGGCAGCGTTAATCATTGCTGCCTCTCTCCAGCCAAAGCGGTAGAGACAAAATACCACCATCATATTGGCAAGCCCAAGCCTGATTCCCGGAATGGTGGGAGCAATCGGCAAAAAGCTTTCTGCCCAGGACAGCATCAGGGCTGCGCAGGTGAGCATGCCGAGCACTGCAGTTTTTCGCATAAAAGACGCCATCCTTTCCCAAAGGTAGTGAACCTTTTTGCCACAGCAGCATACAGTCAATAAATTTGCCACCGCAGTATCCTGTCAGTAAAAATCTAATCCGTCAGAGCGTCCACAGTATTTTCGGAATCGCCATCTATATAGACAACAAGTCTGTGCGGCAGGCAAATCACTGAAGTTCCGGCTTCTGTGACCTTTCCCTGCTGTACACAGAGCAGATCCGGACAATCGGCCTCAATCACAGAAAAACCATCCTCCTCAATCCGGATTACATTATATTCATCCTGCCACTCCACGGTAATCTGCCGCAGTTTGGTGAGCGGAATTCTGTACAGCACTTCTCCATCCTGCTCTATCACCACGCATTCTGCTCCATCATTCCTGCCCAAGAGGAAATGAAAGGCAAAAGCCATTATTACACACATGAAAATTGCAGCAAGAAGATAAATATCGGCTCTTTTGAACCATCTTCCGCTGCCTTTCATTTTATCACATCCGAACATATGTTTCAACCCTCTAAAAGCTGCATGGATGCTATCTTTGTATCTTTGATTTTCTTCATCATGGAAATCGCATGGGCTTCCAGATACATATCGTGAGCGTCAGAAAATCCCTCCGCTTCCAGCTGCCGGATCACAAGCTGACAAATTGTTTCAATTATTACAGCACGGCTATCCTTACTGTTTATGATTCCATAAATAAAATCCTCAGGTACTGCACTTCCCCAGGCCTGTCTGCTGTCAAAAGGCGCTGTCAGCTGATCCAGAAGTCCGTAAATTTCACTCAGACACCGCATATCTTTTAAACTTCTGTGCATCCACTTATAAAAAGGGGTGTACTTCCGATTTAACAGATGAACCGCTGAACATGTATTTTTGATGAATTCCTGAAGGGAAAGATACGCTCCGGTCCATTCTCCCCGTTGACTGAGACGTCCATAATTATACTGCCCCGACTGCGCCATGGCAGCACATCTGGCCGCCAGCTTTTTTAAAAGCACATCCTGCGGATAAAATGCCAGCAGTTTCTTGCGGATTTCAGAAAACTGTCCGTATTCATCCAAAAAAACTTCTCCATTTGAAGCGAGCAAAAGCCTGTCCTCACGAAGTGCCATCCACTCCATATTTGTTTCAGGCGCATTTTCTCTTCCAATCAACCCATAATAGAAATCCTCTGTGCATAAAACGCCCACCCGGTTATTTCCAAAGGCAGTTACTCTTCTGGCAGAATATCCGTCAAATTCTGTTGGAAGCGCATTGTATGCCTTCTGGCACACTTCCCCATAAAGCTGATAAAGTGTTCGGGGCATCCAAAGGCAAAAAGATGGTCCAAAATCATGATCTGTGGAAATGACATCATCGAAGCCCAGGCACTCAGAGCCATATCCCACCAGACCGGCAGCAAAACAGCCCTTCAGGTCCGGATACAGCAATTCAAGCTTTCTGATCAGTTCAATCCCATAGGCTTCAAAATATCGTTTGGAAAGTTCCAGCCCTTTCATGCTTTTTCTCCCGAACCGGACAATTTCTGCTCAATATCATTTCGCACCGTTTCATAATAGGAAGCTTTTTCTTTGTCTCCAAGCTGTCTGCATATGGTGCTGCAATTTAAACAAAGCAGAGCATAGCTGTCATTCTTGCCAAAATGCTTTTCCACCTCAGCCAAAGCCTGCTCATAATACTGCAGCGCTTTCTGCAGCCTGCCCACACGATAGCATGCTTCTCCCATTCCGGCCAGCGCCGCGCCAAAATGCGCATCTGTATTTTCTCCGTTTTCCCTAAAAATGGATACCGCTTCTTCCAGAAGGTCTTCTGCCTTATTCACATCATTTAGCTTAAAGTAAATCAATGCGAGATTTGTTTTGGAGGTGGCAAGCTCCATTCTGGCATCCGCCTGCTTTTCCACAATTGCGATCGCGCGTTCCAGAAAAGAGGCCGCTTTTTCATTTTCATCCATCTTTTCCAAAAGAATACTCATATTGTTGTACAGTCCGGCAAACCGATAATCCTCTTTGGGAAGCACAGATTCATAAATCTGCAGCGCTTTGGAATAATCCGTCAGCGCATCCTTGAATCGGCCGGCCGCACGGTAGGCTGTTGCAACATTCAGTAAAGTGGTCGCAAAATGCTCCGTATGGTCCAGCTGCAATTCTTCCATCAAAAGCAGAACATCCTCGGAAATCGCAAAGGCCTTTTCAAATTGGGCCGTGCTTCTGTAAAATCCGATCATTTCATTTCCAACAGAAATATAAATTCCATAGGCATCCTCTTCTTTTGCCGTCTCAAGACACTGACAAAGAAAAGGTTCAACCTCATCAATTTTGTTTTCCGTAAACAACTGATCCAGTTTACCGAAAATTTCTTCTATATGCATCATTCCAGATCATCCTCCACTCTGAATCCAATCCAGCCATTGCCCACATTATAGGCAATACAGGTCCAAATCGCTTCTCCGTTTTCGTCCCGTTCCACCATCGTTTTGTGTTTGGTGAAATCAATTTCAAATAACAGCTCTACAGCCAAATCCGCTGCATCCCAATATGCTGCTGTATATATAAGGCAGTTTTTTGCCTCTCCCAATCCGGTATTCAGCGGAAGGAAAGTATCCTCTCCGTCCGGATTGTCGAAACTCAGCTCCACTTTTTCGGGAAGTGATTCCTCTTCTTCTGACTGCGTTCTTTTTTCTTCCGCTATGTTGACCAGTGCTTTGGACACCTCGTCAGGAATCAGCTCCGGTCTTGAAAACAGATCTGTTTTCAGCGCCATAACATCCTTATTTTCAACAAATGCCGCATAAGAACTCCATTGTTTTTGAAAAGCCTCCAGATTATCATTTTCCTCTGTAAGTGTCTGGTTTTCCAAAACAACAGCACCCACTTCTTCTTCCAGCGCTGCAATATCCTTATTGGCATCTGCGAGCCTGTCCTTTTCCCGTTGAATGGACCATGCTTCAAAAATTACAATTCCCATAAGCACGATTACTGTGATATATGTGAAAATCTTGGCAAAAACCTCTTCTCGAAATTTCATATGCTGCCCCTTTCAGAATCCGCATTACTTTCCCTGGCACCAGTATAATCCGGCTTCATACACATCCGGCTATTATTTCTATATTACAATAATGCAGCCCAAAAGTCACCCTTTTTTTAGCAGATCAACACAAATGCATAATTGAGGCATTGTGAACGGAGTGAACCGGTAACTGATTTTGGCCCGACGCGATTGCATAACCGCGCCGGGCCACTTATGTCGTGCATTTTATGAAAGCTCACCGTCAATGATGTGCACGATCCTCTGCGCATGCTGCGCAACTCCAAGGTCATGCGTGATCATGACAATCGTATTTCCCATTTCATGCAGTCTTTCAAAAAGCTTCAAAACTTCTTTTCCGCTGGTGCTGTCCAATGCGCCGGTAGGTTCGTCTGCAAGCAGAATAGCCGGCTCACCCACCAGTGCTCTGGCGATGGAAACACGCTGTTTCTGACCGCCAGACAGTTCATTGGGCTTATGCAAAAGGCGATGACTGATCCCCAGAAGTTCAACGATATCCTTACACTTTTCTTCCGCTTCATGACTGGTCATTCCCCGGACAACCAGCGGCATGATAATATTCTGCATGATATTATAAGTTGGAATCAGCTGATAATTCTGAAAAATAAACCCGATTTCACGGTTTCTGATTTCATTCAATCGGCTTTCCTGCATTTCGTGAATCGCCTCTTTGTTCAGAAAATAGGTTCCGCAGTCAGCAACATCCATACATCCGATAATGTTCATCAGAGTGGTTTTTCCTGAGCCGGAAGGGCCCAAAATTGCCACGAATTCCCCTTTTTCCACT
>JAFUMV010000070.1 GCA_017482485.1 Lachnospiraceae bacterium | reverse complement strand
TTTAGTAGAATAGATTTGGCGGACTGGTCTTTATGTGCGGTCCGGGCTTTGATAAGCCGTCTTAAAGTAAAAGGAGTTTAATTTACATGAAAAGGGAAAAAGGACATTTGATTCTGTCAGTACAGCAGGGAAGTATTGCGGAAGAAATGGAAATAGAGGCCGGAGTTAAGCTGTTGGCAATCAATGGAGAAGAGCTGGAGGATATTTTTGACTATCAGTATATGATTCAGGATGAATATGTGGAAGTACTGATTAAAAAGCCCTCCGGAGAAGAGTGGGTACTGGAAATCGATAAGGACTATGATGAGGATCTGGGACTGGAATTTGAAAATGGACTGATGGATGACTATCGTTCCTGCTGCAACAAGTGCATTTTCTGCTTTATCGATCAGATGCCCAAAGGAATGAGGGATACCTTATATTTTAAGGATGATGATTCCAGACTTTCATTTTTGCAGGGCAATTATGTGACACTGACCAATATGTCTGATAAAGATGTGGAGCGGATTATCAAATATCATATGTCTCCCATCAATATCTCGTTTCAGACGACGAATCCCAAGCTGCGGTGCATGATGCTGAACAACCGTTTTGCCGGAGATGCGCTGAAAAAAGTGGAGCGTTTTTATGAAGCGGGAATTGAGATGAATGGTCAGATCGTGCTCTGCAAGGGAATCAACGATGGCGCAGAGCTGGAAAGAAGCATTTCCGATCTGACGAAATACCTGCCTTTTCTGCGAAGCGTTTCTGTTGTCCCTGTAGGGCTTTCCAAATACCGGGAAGGACTGTATCCGCTGGAACCTTTTACGAAAGAGGATGCCCAAAAGGTTCTGGAGCTGATACATGCATGGCAGGATAAGCTGTATCCGGAATATGGGCTGCATTTTGTGCACGCAAGTGATGAGTGGTATGTTCTGGCACAACAGGAATTGCCGCAGGAAGATAATTATGACGGTTATCTGCAGCTGGAAAATGGAGTTGGAATGCTTCGGCTTTTGATGGAAGAGTTTCAGGATTCCATGGATCAGTTAAAAGAAAGCGGAGCCATAGAGCGCTGGAATGGCAGACAAAGAGAAATATCTACGGTGACCGGCAGAATTTCTTTTCCTTATATAAAAAGGATGGCAGAAGAAATGGAACGCGTTTTTGAGGGGCTTAAGGTGCATGTGCATCCGATTCGGAATGATTTTTTCGGGGAAATGATCACAGTGACCGGTTTGATCTGCGGACAGGACATCATAGCCCAGTTAAAGGATGAGAATCTGGGAGAGGAACTGCTTTTGCCGCAAAATGTACTGCGAAGCGGAGAGTCTGTTTTGTTGGATGACATTACTACCGATGAAATTGGAAAGACTTTACAAGTTCGCGTGAATATTGTAAAATCAAGCGGATATGATTTCACCGAAAGTATTTTAGGTGAGTTTTAGAGTATGAATTACCGGCGGTATACTGTCGGTAAGAGAGGATTTCGATGTGTCGTGCCGATTTTGGCAGGAAGGAGTTAATAAATGGCAGATAAGAAGCGCAAGCCTATCGTGGCAGTGGTTGGCAGACCCAATGTTGGAAAATCCACCCTGTTTAATGCGCTTGCAGGTGAGATGATTTCAATTGTAAAAGATACGCCCGGTATTACCAGAGATCGTATTTATGCGGATATTACCTGGCTGGATAAGGCCTTTACTCTGATTGATACAGGCGGTATTGAGCCCGACTCCAGCGATATCATTTTATCCCAGATGCGGGAACAGGCGGAAATCGCCATTGCAACAGCGGATGTCATTATGTTTATGGTGGATGTGAAGCAGGGACTTGTGGATGCGGATGCAAAAGTGGCGGACATGCTGCGCCGTTCCCATAAGCCTGTTGTTCTGGTGGTGAATAAAGTGGACAGCTTCCAGAAATATATGGCGGATGTTTATGAATTTTATAATCTGGGAATCGGAGATCCTTATCCGATTTCGGCGGCTAACAGAATGGGACTGGGAGATATGCTGGATGAGGTGATCCGGCATTTTCCGGAGGAATTGGAGGCTGATGAAGAGGATGAAAGACCCAGAATCGCTATCGTGGGTAAGCCTAACGTGGGCAAATCTTCCATCATCAACAAACTGATCGGAGAAAACCGTGTGATTGTCTCCGATATCGCCGGAACCACCCGGGATGCGGTGGATACGGAAGTGGTGCATAATGGAAAAGAATATGTTTTTATCGATACGGCAGGCCTTCGCCGCAAGAATAAAATCAAAGAAGAACTGGAACGCTATATGATCATCCGTACTGTCAGCGCGGTAGAGCGTGCGGATGTGGTAGTACTTGTCATTGATGCCAAAGACGGCGTGACAGAGCAGGATGCCAAAATTGCGGGAATTGCCCATGAAAGAGGAAAGGGCATGATCATCGCTGTGAATAAATGGGATGCGATCGAGAAGAATGACAAGACCATTTATAAATTTCAGGAGAAGATCCGCAATACACTTTCCTTTATGCCTTATGCGGAAATCATCTTCATTTCTGCGCTGACAGGTCAGAGGCTGCCCAAACTTTTTGAGACAATTGATGCCGTTATCGAAAATCATGCGCTTCGTGTTGCAACCGGTGTTTTAAACGAAATCATGACGGAAGCGGTAGCACTGCAGCAGCCGCCTTCTGATAAGGGAAAACGTCTGCGCCTGTATTACATTACGCAGGTGGCAGTAAAGCCTCCCACATTTGTTATTTTTGTAAATGACAAAGAGCTGATGCATTTTTCCTATACCAGATATATCGAAAATAAGATCAGAGAAGCATTTGGTTTCAGGGGGACTTCACTGAAATTTATTATCAGGGAAAGGAAGGAGAACGCTTAAAATGGTACGTTTGGCAGCTTTGGCAATCGGTTATGTATTTGGATTGTTTCAAACCGCATATTTTTATGGAAAAATGAAAGGGATCGATATCCGTCAGCATGGCAGCGGAAATGCAGGAACAACGAATACGCTGCGTGTTCTGGGAACGAAAGCCGGACTGATCGTGCTGCTTGGAGATATGATCAAGTGTATTCTGGCAATTGTTGTCGTGCGGCTTATTTTTGGTGAAAAATACGGTGAAATGAATTATCTGTTGTCCATGTATGCGGCAGCAGGTGCAATTTTAGGACATGATTTTCCGTTCTATCTGAAGTTTAAGGGCGGCAAAGGCATTGCTTCCACTGCCGGATTGATTGCAGCATTCCATCCTGCTTTTATTCCCATGGGACTTTTGATCTTTTTTGGAATATTTTTTACCACCCATTACGTTTCTTTGGGATCTTTGATGATTTATGCGGGATTTATGATTGAAATTGTGGTGTTGGGACAGCTGGGTGTGTTTGGTATGTCCCAGGCGTTGCTGATTGAAATGTACATAATTGCTGCATTTCTGACCGTGATGGCTTACTGGAGACACAGAGAAAATATCAGGCGGCTGATCAAAGGCGAGGAGCGAAAAACCTACCTGACAAAGAAAAATAAGGAAGCGTTGAAATAAAACTGTCTGTATGGCGTTGCTGTATCATAGCAATCAGCATCGCGGAGAGGAATTAAGAGAAAAATGGCAAAAATAGGAATGATCGGTGCCGGAAGCTGGGGAACAGCTCTTACGTGGCTGTTGTCCAATAACGGTCATGAAGTGACTGTCTGGAGCGCGCTGGCTGATGAAATAGAAATGCTCAAAAAGGACCGGGAGCAAAAAAGTAAGCTTCCGGGTGTCATATTGCAGGACAGTGTTAAGTTTACCACTGTATTGAAAGAAGCTGTGGAGGGGATGGATCTTCTGGTGCTGGCAGTTCCCTCTCCATTTACCAGAAGCACTGCACATCAGTTAAAGGATGTGACAGCGAAGGATCAGATTATTGTCAATGTGGCAAAGGGAATCGAAGAAAAGACGCTCATGACCCTGTCACAGATCATTGAAGAGGAAGTTCCGCAGGCGGATGTTGCCGTGCTTTCCGGTCCTTCTCATGCAGAAGAGGTGGGAAAAGGAATTCCTACCACGATTGTTGTGGGCGCGAAAACAAAGAAAACGGCTGAACTGATTCAGAATACATTTATGAGCCCGGTGTTTCGGGTTTACACAAGCCCGGATGTACTGGGGATCGAGCTTGGCGCTGCATTAAAAAATGTGGTTGCTCTGGCCGCCGGCATCGCTGACGGACTTGGCTATGGCGATAATACCAAAGCAGCGCTGATCACCAGAGGAATTGCGGAAATTGCGAGACTGGGCACCGCTATGGGCGGACGTGCAGAGACTTTCAGCGGCCTTTCGGGAATCGGTGATCTGATCGTGACCTGTGCCAGCATGCATTCCAGAAACCGTCGGGCAGGAATTCTGATCGGAAAAGGATATACCATGGAAGCGGCCATGAACGAAGTAAAAATGGTGGTAGAAGGTGTTTATTCTGCCAAAGCTGCCATGGGGCTTGCTCAAAAATATCAGATTCAGCTGCCTATTATTGAGCAGGTGAATGAGATTTTGTTCAATGGAAAACCGGCAGCAGATGCGGTAAAGGATCTGATGCTGCGGGACAAGAAGATCGAAATTTCTGACGCGGAATGGACTTAAGCAGAATCGCGTGAATGATTCGGAATGGAGTATGTCATGAAGATAAAGTGCAGCAAATGCGGAAAAAATTTTGAGCCGGATATGTACAGCGGACTTTGTCCAAAATGCGGTACTTATAATGGAGCAAAACGTACGGAATCGGATATCACCCAATACTTAAACAACAGTAATCCGGGAGAAGAAAGCCATCAGAAGCTGCACAGAGACTATGACAGCGTAATAAAGGAGCAGTCCCACAGAAAACTTCATGAAAGCTATGATGAGAACAGAAGAAAAGTACATCCTGAAACGATCAGAAAGCCTGTGACAAATTCTGCGGCGGCAAAAAGCGGCATCAGCGGAGTCCGGATTTTTTTCACAATCGTGCTGATCGCAATTCCACTTATCTTTTTTTTATCTTTTCAGATGTGGAAGACAGCTTTGTTCTCTAAAATGAAGGGCAATGGCAAAATAGAGTCGGTTGAGCAGTCTGATGATTACAGCATCACATTTGATCATGAAGAGATGGAATTTCCTGTCCGTGTAGAGCTTAAGCAGGCCGGAAGAGTCAACCTTGCAGGAATGCTCCCGGAAGGAAAATCCTTTGTTGTGGTTAGAGCAGCAGCGCAAAGCACGGATTACAGCTTTGATGCAGGGGTGAGTTTTGTGGCCCTGCAGTATGAATATGAGGGAAATACATATTACAGGACGCCGGTCGACTGGTATGATTTGAAATCCTGCAGCCGGGAACTTGGCATAAAGCAGGATGATATTCTTTCCAGCTATCGTCTCGGCAATGGAAGTGCAGATGAGGGGTACTGGTTCTTTTCGGCAGAGGATGGTGCGACTGATTTAAAGCTTGTGCTGATGGCGCAGACACAAAGTTATCCAAACAGAGTGCTGGCAGAAGGCACAATTGACCTGGCTGGACTTGACAGGATTTCATTCACAGACCGGGAGGTGGAATGATGGAAAAAAGAAGAGATCAGACCAGAGGTTCCGGTAAGTTTGCAGTAAAATCCGTTATTCTGATTATTTTGGAGCTGATTATATGCGGCAGTCTGTTTTCCGGAGCGGAAAGCGATTTAAAATATGGAATAGAGCATGAAGTCAGTCCCCTGATTTTAACGGAATTGTCTTTGAAAAACTGTACTGATCAGGCGCAGGATTATGACCTTAATGAGGGAGATTTCCTTGTGGAACTGACAGCAACCTATAAAAATGTGGGAGCCTATACAGGAACTTATCAGAATTGGCTGGAGTTTTCCTGCCCTGATGATGAATATGGCTGCTATCAGGCTTATTCACTTGCGGACTATGAACTTCGGTATTCAGATAATTACACGCAGGTCATTCCGGCGGGGATGACGGGAAGCTTTCGCACAATGCTGGTTGTAAAGGCCGGTGAGGATAAGATCATTGTGGAAGAGAGCGGTGAAAAGCTGCTTGAGAAAAAGAAAGAAGTGACGATGGAGGTACCCAAAAAGGTGGGAGATTCCATTATGGTCAGTTTTGAATAAAAAAAGCAGTGCAGCTGCCTTAAGAGACAAGCAAAAGAAGCGGTCCGGTTAACGGATCGCTTCTACAATTTCACGGGTAGTTTTCGGTTTGTTCATGGAATAAATATGAATGCCGTCCACGCCATGGGCTTTCAGATCCAGAATCTGACGAACCGCATAGTCGATTCCGGCTTTGCGCATGTCTTCTGCATTATCTCCATAAGTGGCAATGATATCGGCCAGTTCTTTGGGAACGGAAGAACCGGAAAGAGATACGGTGGTACCCAGCTGTTTGGCTGTGGTGATGGGCATGATTCCGGCGCACACAGGAAGTGAGATACCTGCTTTTTCCTTTTCTTCCAGAAAACGGTAGAAGAAGCTGTTTTCGAAGAAAAGCTGCGTAATTAAAAAGGAGGCACCTGCATCGGCCTTTTCTTTTAAGTGAGCGATATCGGTTTTCATATCGACAGCTTCATAGTGCTTTTCAGGGTAGCAGGCTCCCGCGATCTGCAGATTGGTATTTTCCTTTAAATAGCGGGTTAAATCAGAAGCGTGAGCGAAATCTCTGCTCTCAAACTGGGCATCATCCATCCAGGAAGGTCTGTCGCCCCGAAGCGCCAGCACATGGCTGATATTCGCTTTTTTCAGATCCTCAGTCACCAGATCAATATCCTCCTTTTTGGAGCCCACACAGGTCATATGGGCAATTGCAGGAATATGTAAGGTATTCTGAATATAGGAAGCGATTTCTACCGTCTTTTTGGATTTGCTGCCGCCGGCACCATAGGTCACGCTGATGAAATCAGGGTGAAGTTCGGAAAGCTGATTTAAAACGTTGTATGCGTTTTCGAATTCATCATCTTTTTTGGGCGGGAAGACCTCAAAGGAAAGGGTCGGTCTGCCTGATTGAAATAATTCTTTTATCATTTGTGTTTCCCTCGAATTTTCTTGATTTTGGAACTTAAATATCGTAACATGATATTGACTGTAATTCAAGTGATGCTTTTTATTGAATTTTGTTTTTCGGCAGCAAGTCGGATTTTAAAAATTACCCCAAAGGAGAAATGACCAAATGAGCGAATCTTTTAACAGTACCAAACAGTATATGGCGAGTGAACAGCTGATGGCCAGCGTGA